>JBGCDY010000974.1:0-17377 GCA_045105835.1 Chitinophagales bacterium | reverse complement strand
GACATGCTTGAAATACAAGGCTGCCCCTTGTTTGACCCGATAACTGACAGGATAAACCGTATGCGCCAATAATTTGCCCTCTTTTACAATGGAATAAGAACAAAAGTGCGTCCCTTCAATGTAGGACTGAACCACCCATTTTTTTGTAGGGGATACTTCGAAATCAACTTTTTGCTGCAATAAATGACCATCACTATCAATCACTATCTTGTCTGCAAAACGGCTGTATTCTGGCTTCAACACGTACTGCTTCAAATCTTGACGATGGGCTTCTAATTCTTGTTGATTTGCTGCAAGGAATGTTTGAGGAGCGGGAAGGTGCAATTTTGTCAACAATTGAACAAAATCATATTTGCTGTGAAGCACTTTCAATACTTCAATGGGGCTGGTAAATACCTGAGTGTATTTTTGAAGTTCGGTTTGCAGCATCGAAACATAAAATACTTCTTCACAAGTCGGAATGAGGAGGTCAATTTGAAGGTCAATGACAATGGAAATTATTTTTTGCCGAAAGGCTTCAAAATCATGGACAGGGGAGGGGAAGAGTAGGTTTTGACTGACTACATTGGAGTAGCCTGCTGCATGAGCCAAAAAAGTATCCGCTACAAATACTTTGCATCCTGCTTTGCCAAGCAATCGAGCGAGGTGCAGTGTGGCAGGTGCTCGTGCACCTGTAAGGAGAATGTGTATAGGTTTGTGAGTTGCCAATTACTGAAAAAATTGATTGAGCATAAAAATAAAAAAAACACACTGACTAAATGGCTAATCAGTGTGTTTTAAGCTTTTGAAGGATGTTGATGTTTTTTGTAAACAAAAATCTAAATTAGAAAATTGTTTTTTATTCCTTACTTCGCCCCTTCTTTTTTGTTCTTTTCTTCAAAACCTTTGATGATATCCTCAGGACTGATACCTAAGTTGTCCAAAGAAAATTTGACATCATCCGCCAATTCGTGCTCTGGGTATCTTTCCAAAAACTGCTCGTACAATGCTTTTGCCTTGTCGCTGTCTTTGAGGTCATTTTCGTAGATGAAACCCAATAGGAACATACTGTGAGGCGTTTTTGCATAGTCAGGGTGTTTGGCTTGAATGGTCTCGTAGTTTTCAATCGCTTTTTTGTAGTTTTTCAAAGAGCGCTGAATTTCAGCTGCTTTGAAAAGGTATTCAGGCGTTTGTGCATCCGTTACATTCTTTTTAGCAAAGGCTTCATAAGCTCTTACCGTACCCATTGCAGCCTTGATATCGAAGTTGGTTTCCTTGCCTTTTTCATACAAAATGGCTTCGTAGGTTTCGATTGCTTTGCCCAAATCGTCCGCTTTTTGGTGGGTTTCGGCAATGCGGTAGCGGTAAATAGCACTCATTGAATCTTCGGGAAACTGAGAAACATATCCTTGGTAAGCTTCAATTGCAGAAGTTGCCACACTCTTTTGAAAAGCACCATTTGAATTGAGATTTTTCTCTAAGTCGGCTATTTTTGTTTGCATCTCTTCTTGTGGATTCTGTTGTTGGCAAGATGCCATTAAAACAATCAGCAAGAGTGTAATTATTTTTTTAGTCATTTTTGGAGCAGTTATATAGGTTTGAGAAATTTGTTTGTTCAAAGTGTAAATTTCCACTTTATTTTCCATTTTTCAAAAGTTGTGAAAATTATTCAAAATACAAATTGCTTTTTTTAAAATCTTGTTATTGGATGAGTGGATTTTCATTCTTTCCTTGAAGGTTTCTATTCTTTGCTCTTTGCGTCTTTAACATCAAGTAATTCGACTTCATACCTCAAAACAGAGTTGGGCTCAATTCGCCCTCTTTTACGGTTTTGGTAAGCCAAAGGAGAAGGAATCAAAGCTTGTGCTTTGCCTCCTTTGCCCAGCATCGTAATGACTTCTCTCATGCCTTTTGGTAATCTGTTTAGGCTGATGGTTTTGCCCCCTTCTTCAGCGTATTCTACGACCATGTCATCTGATAGGAGTTTGATACTGTAGTCAATGACGACTTTGTTTTTGAGAGTAGGGGCTGTGTTCTCTTCTCCCGATTTTTCGATGCTGTAATAGACCCCCGATTTGGTCTTTTCCATCTCTATATTGTTGCTGGCTATATGATTAACGATAAGGGAATCATCGGTGATGGTTTGTTGGTTTTGTTGAGTCATTCGCTCCGATTTGTAATCTTCGGCTGATTTCACCCCATGAAGTTTGATGATGAGATTGATTTTTGCCGCCTTTTTGGTGATTGGATTGTCTTTACCCAACAAGGTTTCGGAATCAACAGGAAACGCAACACTATCGCCAACACACATTTTTAGCAAGCCCTCATTCAACAAGCCTTTGAAGAAGCTTTCTTGGAATTTGATTTCCAAAGGTTCTTTGTTGAAGGTACTGAACAATACGGAATCGTCAGGAGAACGGTATTCTAAGTCAAGTTTGATGTAATCTTCAAATGAAGGATTAACACATGGCCCTTTTGATGTAGAGGTGTCTGGTTGACAAGACCAAAATGCTATTGAAGTGAGTAAAAAAACAGCAAGAAGTAAACGAGATTTCATAGTATGAAAAAGTTAATAAATAGTGAATGGATGGTTTATAAGGAATGAATGAAAATTAAAATGAGAATAAAAATAAAGAAAACACTTCAATACCAGTTTCTTATGAAATGATATTTGAAGAGACAATACAAGGGAAGGAGAGTTTTTTGTGATAGGCTACAATAGTCTTCAAGACTATTGTAGCCTCCTTTCGATATCCATAGGGAATCTCTTCACCTTACCTTATCAATTGACTTCAATGAGTTCGATGTTGTACACCAAGACTGCGTTGGCAGGAAACTTGTTGGAGGAGCGTTTGCCATAGGCCAGCCCTGAAGGAATGATAAAAGTACCTTTGCCGCCTTCTTTGAGTAGCATGATTGCCTCTTTCCATCCTTTGATGAACTGTTCGCTTATCCCAAATTCTACAATACCATCTTTTTGAAAGTCTTTGGAGTCTTCAAAAGTAGTTGCGTCTAATAAACTGGTTTTGAACTTGATTTTGACCTTGCTTTTTTCGGAAGGAGCAATCCCTTCTCCTTCTATTTCAATCAAATAGCGAATGCCTGATGGAGTGATTTGTGCCTTGTCCAATAAAAACCGTTCCTCTAAATACTGCTCAATCTTTTCTTTATCAATTGCCGCCTGCGTTTTTTGTTTGTTTAGGTTCGTAGGTGGTGTTTGCTGATTTGTTTGATTGCCGCTTTGCCAGTTATCGCAGTTTACCAACAAAAAAGTGGACAAACTGATGAGTAATATAAGCTTCTTCATCTGTAAATATTTTTTTGTGTAGTACGTGATGTAAAAAAATATTGAGTTCAATTAAATTTTAAAGGTGATTTAGGCAGTATTTTATTTGGTTGTGAATTGGTGCTAAGATTTTCGTTTGAGCTTCAAAAAATCCGAAATATTGGTGTGGATTAGTTGGTCAATTCCTTTTCATATTGAGGCAAAAGGTCGATGAACTTATCCATGGTTGCTTGTAGAGAACTGCGAGACATACCTCCAGAGGCGTTTTTATGACCACCTCCATTGAAGTGTTTTCGGGCGAATTCATTGACCGAAAAATTGCCTTTGGAGCGAAAAGATAGTTTTACCATTTCGTCATTTTCAGTAATCAATGCTGCAAAACGGAAACCTGCCAAACTCAAAGGGTGATTGACCAAACCTTCCTTGTCGCCTTCTTGATAATTGAATCTTCTGAAATCCCTTTCTGTAACGTAGATAAATGCCGTATTGTATTCGGGAAAGACCATCATTCGTTTGGTCAAACAAAAGCCCAAAAAACGAAGCTTGTTCTCCGAAAAGGTGTCAAATACTTGGGTGTGAATCTTATTGATGTTGATTCCTTTTCGAATCAAATCTGCAACGATTTCATAAAGTCGAGCATTGGTATTGAACTTCAATCGACCTGTATCTGTGCAAATTCCTGTATAGAGGCAAGTAGCGATTTTTTTGTTGATAAATTCTGTGCTGCTGGTTTGAGCGATAAAATCATAGACCAACTCGCAAGTAGAACTTGCCGCTACATTCCAAAAGGCATATTCTCCAAAGCCTTCCTGTGGTTCGAGGTGGTGGTCAATGAGTATTTTGGTTGCCTTAGAATTGTTGATGACATCGCCCATTGGTTTGGCACGTTTGGGAGCATTGTAGTCCAAAATGAAGAGTACTTCGGCTTCTGCAATCAGTTTTTTACATTTTTTTTGATGGTTCTCATAGATGATGACTTCGTGGTCACCTGGCAAAAAATGTAAAAAGACTGCATAATTGGTGGGGGTAATCACTGATACATGGTGACCTTGCGCCTTCAAAAAGTGATACAGACCCAGCGAAGAACCCATGGCATCACCATCAGGACGTGTATGTGTAGTCAGTACAATTCGTTTGGGCTCTTCCAATAATTGTTTAACAGATTCTATATCGCTCATTTTGGATTTATTTGACTTATTTTAAAATACGAATGTCCTATTTTTTAATGACATGGCAAAAATAAAGTAAAAGTTCAAAAGGAATGCTTCAATTTCAAAGAATTCGTTATTTGATGGTACGGTTTTTTATCCTAAAAAATATGTTTTTTCTTATATTTCTCAAATATATAGAGAATCATTTGAGAAAGAGTTTTTTACGTAGCATCTTGAGTCAGGTTTGTTTCCTTCAATAAAATTGGACATTCTGCATAATGAAGGTATTTTGACATCTAAGTTGCTAAAATAAACAATATCTGGAAACTAAATTTTCTGTTTTTGATAAAAGTAGGTGTAGGTATTGAAGTCCATCGTTTACAAAGTGTTTAGAATCTTGATTTTAATCTATGTTTGCTATGGGTTTGATACTTCCAAAGTTTGAGTTTGGAGATTTAGTCAAAGAACCAATTTTTATTGCTAATTTTGCAGCCGTTTTCATAAAAATTCATTAAAAAAATCCTTTTATATTATGGCAGGGAATAGAACATTTACAATGGTTAAGCCTGATGCAATGCGCAACAATCATGGTGGTGCTATTTTAGCAAAAATCGAAGAAGCAGGTTTTCGTATTGTTTCAATGAAGAAAACCAAACTATCTGCTGAGAAAGCAGGTGATTTTTATGCTGTTCACAAAGAACGTCCTTTTTATGGTGAATTGGTTGATTTTATGTCTTCTGGTCCTATCATAGCAGCAATCTTGGAAAAAGACAATGCAGTAGCAGATTTCCGTACTTTGATTGGTGCGACGAATCCTGCTGATGCAGCAGAAGGCACTATCAGAAAACTCTATGCAACGAGTATTGGCGAAAATGCAGTGCATGGCTCTGACTCTGATGAAAATGCAAAAATCGAAGGTGATTTCTTTTTTAGCAAATTAGAGCAGTTTTAATATTCTGTAGCTGTTTTCTTTTATTTGGATGGTTAAGTTGTCAGTAATTACCGTATTGTAGATTCATTTGTTCTTACAATTGTACGTGGTAATTAGACAATTTAACCATTCTCTTTTTATTCTCAAACTATTTGTTTAAATTTAGGAACGTTTTTTGATATTGTAGTAGCAATCACTATCTCAGATATTTATCTTACAAAAGCGAAGAAAAATGGAAGTAAATGTCATTCTTCTTAGTATTAGTAACGTTCAAAAAATGAGTTCCTAAATCAATTTATGTTTTTAGCCTAAAATTAGCCTAACTCCTTATTTTGATTTTCTCCAAACTCTTGGAGGAGGTTCCTCTCAAATTTTTATTCGTTATTGGATGAGTAAGAGATATATCTGTTGGATTTCAAACCCATCAAATGCATCTATGTGCCTGTAAATATTGTGCTTCAAAAAAACACAATAAAAAAGACACAATAATGACATGCTTTTGAATACATTTAACACTTTATTCGTATAACCACTTTAGCAATAGGTACAAACATCATTTGGTATATTGATTATTCGGATAAAAACCATGAACCCCAGTAGGATGCTGCCACCATCCATCATACAAAACCATAAGCAGTATGCTTAGTTCCATGAACATTAAAAATAAACTGATCGTTATTCAGTTGCTTACAGCCATTGTAGCGATAATGCTCTGTGGTGTCTTTTTCGGATTGAGTTATTTTAACCAGTTGAAAGGCAATGAGATAAACCATCTTTATTTTAGTAGCCCAGCAACAGGAGAAGTATTGAGTGTGCATTTGGACTTCTTGAATGCAACCAGCTCTGAGGAGGACAAAGAGTCGATGATTGAAGATATTGAACCTATCGCATCAGGTAGTTTTTCTATTCAATCAGGAATCCACAGTGCAACGGTATTTGACAAAAATGACAGGGCGATAGTCAAGTATACCAAAACAGGAAAACAATACTTCGATAAATACGCTAAGTTGAATCCTGCCAAAGAGACTTGGCATGAGGAAGACGGGAATTATTACAATGTTTACAGCAAGATTTATGCGAACAAGGACTATGAAGGTCGGATATGTATTCGCTATAAATCAGAGGCAGATCAAATCTTACAAGACATCTTCAAAATATCTGCCATTGTACTCTTCATTGGTTTTATTGTAGCCTTTGGTCTTTCTACCATCCTCCAAAAATCCATATCAGAACCTATCCTAAAATTGGTATCCAGTATGCGCCAAGTATCGGAGTCGAAAAACTACGATATACGAGTAGCACAAAGTGGATCAGATGAAATAGCAGAATTATCCAGTGGCTTCAATGAAATGCTGTATCAAATCAAACTCAGGGATGATGAGGTACAAACCGCCAAAAATAGCTTGGAACATAGGGTAGAAGAAAGAACAAAAGAGCTGCATGAGAAGGCTCGTGCATTGGAAATTTCCAATAAAGAACTCGAACAGTTTGCTTATATAGCCTCTCATGACCTGCAAGAACCTCTCCGAATGATTGGTAGTTTTGCACAGTTGATAGCCCGTCGTTACAAAGGCAAAATCAATGGCGAAATCAACGATTACATTGATTTTATCGTAGAAGGGGTGTCAAGAATGCAAAACCTCATCGAAGATTTACTCCTCTTTTCAAGAGTCAATACCCGAAAAACAAATTTCCAAGAAGGAGACTTCAAAGGCATCATCGAAAAATGCAAATCCAATCTTCGATATGCCATCGAGACCAATGAAGCCGAAATTACTTATACCGAAATGCCTATAATGGTCGTGGATGATTTGAAAATATTGCAGCTTTTCCAAAACTTGGTCAGTAATGCCATCAAATTTCGCTCTGATGTTCCACCTCACATACACATTGCAGCCGAAGAACAAGAAAACCATTGGTTGTTTGCGGTAAAAGACAATGGAATTGGTATCGAAAAAGAATATGCCAAAAAGGTCTTCATGATTTTCCAACGCTTACACAAAAATACCTATCCAGGAACGGGAATCGGCTTATCCATCTGCAAACGCATCGTGGAACTTCACAGAGGAAACATTTGGTTTGAATCAGAGGCAGGACAAGGAACTACCTTCTTTTTTACGATTCACAAGAATATGGAAATTGCAAAGATGGAAGAAGCTGCAGCCAAGACTACGGCATATTAAAGAATAAATTATACTATTTTTGCTGGCTATGTGTTTTTTACTAAAAAAGTAGTATTTTTAGCGAATAAAGACACTAAAAATCAAATTTGATTTCCCTTCAATAGAGCGATTTTCCCTATTAGCCATGCAGAAAGTAATCGTACACTGGTCAAAAGATATTTCAGTAGAAGAACTCAATACCCACACAGAACGCAACAATGAGCATCTCTATTTGGTGCTTCGAAAACACCCTTACATCCCCTTCAAAAAATACCGCCCCTTGTATATAGGCATGGCGTACCGTCAAAGTGTGTACCGCCGCCTCAAAAGCCACCACAAACTCGGCAAAATCATCAAACAGCAGTTTGGTTTAGGCAAAATCGTGGTACGCATCGGACAAATAAGATTCTCCTCCAAAAACCGCATTTCACAAGACTTAGTAGATGACATCGAATCTGTCTTGATCATTAATGAACAGACTCGCTACAATGTTATCAGCCGAAAAAAATACAATGGGCGACCTTTAGATGTCACCAACAAAGGCAAATACCGCCCTCTTCATCGAAGAATCGACTCCGTCACCCTTGTCAAACGACCTTCCTTTTCTACCTTAGGTCTTATTTTAATGCTACTAATGACCATCGCCCTCTTTTATTTTTCCTTCAGCGATACAGGCTACAAAATATTGGTACAGTGGATAGATCAAGCACTCGGACAAATGAGTCATCTTTGGAATTCCTTGATTTCTAAGTGGTAATGAAGGAAGACGAAAGACAAAAGAATCAACCCGTAATCCCCAAGCAATTCCTCCGAACGCTAAATTCCTGTTAACTGTCACCAATTCCCCGTAATCGCCAAAGTCAGCCCCTCATGTTGGATATTCACAAACAGTGTTTTTCCATCAGGTGCAAAAACAGCCCCTGACAATTCCGAATCATAACCCACATTTTGGGCAATCAAATAGTATTCCCCCTTAGGAGTAATCCCAATAATGCGAGAAGGAGCGTCCGTATCCTCACAGGTCACAATATCTCCCCAAGGAGCAATTGTCAAGTTATCGCAATTTTGAAGAATAGAAATGTTGTTGGGTTCAACGAACAATTCGATCGTACCAGGATGGTCTTTTTCCGCCAAAGTACCTTCATACATACTCGGCTTGTAGCGAAAAATCTGCCCCTTCATAATCCGTCCTCCATTCGTACACGCAAAATAAGCCTCTCCGTCACCCCACCAAATACCTTCACCTCTTGCAAATCGAGCAGCGCCAGCCGTAAATCCCTCATAACGAAGCTCATCATAAGGAGAATCCACATCCTTCAAATCAATCCATTCCACCTCCATAGGTCGCCCAACAGGAAAATCTAAACCTTTCAATTCTGGCCAATTGCGGGTATCGGTACCTTTGCCCTCTTTGATGACCAAAGCTTGCAATTGCCCACCCTTAGCCAACTCGCCAGGCACATTCGGAATAAAACGGTAAAAAAGTCCATCCCATCTATCTTCGGTCAAATACACGATTTTCGTTTTTGGGTCAACTGCAATCGCCTCATGATTGAATCTACCCATATCCTTCAATGGAATCGGTTCGACCAAACCCACTTTCTCACTTGCAGGTACTTCAAAACAATACCCATGATCTTTCCCCACAATGCCGCCAGCCTCACCAGCCCGAACCACGGTTTCCTCACAACTGATCCAACTTCCCCAAGGTGTAGGCCCACCCGCACAATTGCGGTAAGTACCTCCCAAACTCAGGTATTGAGTTTCTACCTTTTTGGTTTGGGGATTGTACACCATCGTAGTCGTGCCACCCAATCCAGGGAAATCATCTTTGCCAATATCATAGAGTTTCGTTCGGTCAATTTTCGCCATTAAATGGTTTTTCTTACCAAAAGCGGTATTGCCCAAACTGATTTCCTTTTTTTCGATATTCACCTCATGGTTTCGGACAATGATAATCCGACCATCCTTGCCTGCAAAAGTCGCCATCCCATCAAATCGACCTGGAACCAAAAGTCCATCGTCCATTTTGCTACCTTTCTTGGAAATGATTTTGTATGAAAAACCTTTTGGTAGTTTGAAAATCCCTCCAGGATCTTCTCTCAAATCCCCATATTTCATGGTCGAATGGTCAAGTACAGGAGATGTTGTGCAAGTAGATTGCAGTAGGAAGCTTTGCAGCCCCATGAACCCCAATCCTGTCATACCCAAACGTTTGACAAATTGTCTTCTATTGTGTGTATTTTTCATTCTTGTGTTTACGATGTTTTTTAGTTAATAGCTTATGTAATTTATGCTGAACACGGAGGCAAGAGACACAGGATTTTTGATTAACCACCACACTAAAAATGAAAATTCATAGTTTGGGAAACCAATCACCAATCACTAAGATAAATAGGAAGACAGAAAAGAGATGTGAGAAGCAAGATTTTAACTTCCTTAATAAAAAAAAAAAAATAACATGGACACCTTAATTCCCCTTTTGAAAGGGGTTGGGGTATGTTAGCTAAAAAAATGTTCAAGTTATTTTTTTACCGTTACTTAGAGTTAAAATCTTGACAACCTTATTGATTGAAGTTAATTTTGTCTTATTTAATCACCAATCCACCAATCCACCAATCCACCAATCACCATACTACCGTATCAACACCACCCAACCTTGCTTTCGCAAAGTTTTTTCCCCACAAATCGCCTCAACCCAATAAGGATAAACTCCTACAGGTTGCAACTCATTGTCCCACAAACCATCCCAACCTTCGGAAGGGTTATTGGTGCTGAAAACTTCTTTGCCCCAGCGATTGTAAATGGTAAATTGAAGCAATTCATCAAAGCTTTCGGGAGCAGGGAAAAAGCGGTCGTTGATGCCATCTTCATTCGGACTAAAAGCGTTCGGAACTGCAATTTCCAAACAAGGATTCAAGTCAGGAGCATCCACGACTTCAATAGCAACCATTGCAGTAGAAACGCAGCCAATCGCATTTTCAACACGAACGGTATAAGTAATGTTTTCGGTGATGGTGACCACTGGATTTGCAGTATCAGAAAATACCGTTCCATCCTCAAGCGACCATTCAATTGTATTGAAATCTCCTTCAATCTCCAATTGAAGTTGCTCACCACGAACCACGCTTTGGTCAGGAGTAATAGAGGTGATTTCTGCGCCATCACTCACTTCAATTCTGGTCACCAAAGTAGTACTACAACCCGAATCATCTGTGACAATGACTTCATAATCGGTACTTATTGAAGGAGTCGCCTCTGGATTTGGACAGTCACTACAGCTCAAACCTTCAATTGGAGACCACTCATAAGTCGTTCCACCACTTGCAGTCAAAGGAACAGCTTCACCTCTTTCTGCACAAATTTCCACATCCTCACTAACCGTTGCACCGTCCAAATTATTCACTTCAATATTGGTCGACAAAACCATACTACAACCCGAATCATTGCTAATCGTTACTTGATAAATTCCTGAATTAATGGGACTTGCCACAGGATTGGGGCAGTCATTGCAGCTCAGATTTTGACTGGGTGACCACTGGTAAGAAGTTCCACCACTTGCCAACAAATCTACATTTTCACCCCGACAAGCGATTTCATTTGGGTTTACACTTGCAGCTCCCAAACCGCCAACTACTACATTTACATCCAATACGATTTCGCTGTTGCAAATATCATTCAATAAAACAGTCACTTGGTAATTGCTTGTTTCAGAAACAGTTGCAATGGGATTGGCAATGGTTGGATTATCCAAGCCTTCAATGGGAAGCCAAGCATAAGTGGTCGTATTCGGAAGGTTTCCTTCAAGGTACAATTGTACCATTTGCGCCTCACAAATGCTGGTATCTGGTCGAATCGCCAAGTCCACCGCATTGGGGACTTCAATGGTAACCTGCTCGGAACCCGAACAGCCGTTGTCGTCAAACACAACGGTATAAGTTGTGGTTTCTGTTGGTGTCGCTATGGGGTTCGCAATGTTTGGATTGTCCAATGTTTCGGCGGGAGTCCAGGTAATCGTTGGAGGGTTTTCAGGTTGTGGAGGGCAAACATCAAACTGTATGTCGAGGCGTTTGAAGCCATTGTTGATATTGGGGCCTGTTCCCAAATTGCAGCCGCCACCAGAGGAACTGAAAGACCTAAAGACACAAGCATAATCAACTGTGGTATAAGCTACTTGGTCAAAAAACGGATTGCCGCTTGACACGCTGGTATCGTTGTAGCAAATTTCTACCAAAAGATTGGACACTCCATCCCATTTGTAATACCTAAAAAACTCGTGGGTATTCCAATCTTCTTGTGTATTGTAGGTATTGGCGAAATAAACCTCTTGCAGCCCCAATTGAAAATCGGTGATAAGTTCGACATCCGTACAGCCCATTTTGATACTCAATTCGTGGTAGGTGACATTTCCATTGGAAAGCAAATTGGTGACATTGAAGGCAACAGAGCTGATATAACCACTTTGCATTCCCATCGCTACGAGGTCTTCTCGTTTGTATAAAACTAGCAAACGGTTTCCTTTTTTATCTCCATGATAAGGCGAATAAGTCACCTCAGAGCCTTCTTGTTCTCCCAATTCAAAAAGGGTACTTTCACCACTGCATACCTGCGTATTGGTTTCTACACCACAGCTCAAAATGGCGTTGAAAACTCCTATGGAATTCAACTGTGTGCTTTCCCCTACACAAAGTTCGTTGTCCTCTACACTTGCATTCACCTCGCCCGTAAAAGGAGACACGTCAATATTGAAGTCGTGATTGACCGTACAGCCCGATTCATTGGAGCGCACACTGACGGAGTAAGTGCTGTTTTCGGTAGGAGTAGCGACGACTGCTGCTGCTGTAGGGTTTTCAACCTCATTCGCAGGTGACCACTCATAGGTATAAAAAGAGGGTTCGCCACTAATAGGCAAAGCAAACATGGCTGCAAAATCTCCTTGGCAAATTGTTTGGTCTTCACTGAAATCCATCAATATATCTTGTACGACGTTTACCTTCAATTCATCCGAAAGCCCACAGTCATTGGTAATTGTGTAGGTCAATTCTGTGCCTTCTGCTTCCTCTGGACGGATTTCCACCAAGCTATTATCAGCATTCAAAAACGTGAGATTGGTAGTGGGACTCCATGTGAATTGTCCACCCCCTTCAATCTCTACTTGCAGTGGACCGCCTGCATTGCAGTAGCTCAAATCTGCTCCTGCATCAGGAGTGCCAACAACTTCAATGATATAGGTATAAATCAAACCCGAAGAAATGGGGCAACGGTTGTCACTCACTTCAATTTCGAGTACATGCAAGCCCTTGTCTGCAATGGCAGGTGTCCAATTAAAATTGGCATTGGCAGGGTTAGGAGCATCGGCAGTTTGTGTGAAATTTGCGCCATTGAAGTCTGCAATATTGGGGGAAACTACACTAATGACATCCTCTGCATTGTTGTCCGAAAATTCAAAATCCAAGCTTACATTTTGTCCTGCACAAATCGAAAAGAAGGCTTGTTGGTCAGGGACTTGGGGCAGTGTAGTGGCTTCAACCCCTTCATTGTCACAGTCCAAAACCACAAACTGCATGTCTCGTATCACCGAACCAATGACCTTTCCATTGCGGTATTCTTCCACCAAAACGGCTAAAACTGGAAACTGTGCCAAATTGGTTTCAAACTGAATTTCGCCCGTTTCGTCATCAAAACTGAAAGAGTTGTTGAGAAATGGATTTTGTGGCGTGCCGCCGTTGGTGTAGGGAATGGGTTCGTTGAGATTGTTGAGGGGTTGGATAAGGGTAAAATCCAATTGGTCGCCATCTGTTTCGATAACTCCCTGTGTGAAAGTTGCTGATTGTGTGCAGTAATATGCCACAGGAATACTCGCAAAACTGGGCGCAGAATTGCAGCCTTGGGTATTGTCCAAAGTGGCTTGCACATATATTTTCTGCAATTCGGGCGAAACGAGGTTGGTAATCGTAGAACTCCTAAATTCCAATTCATTGAGGCGGTAACTGAACACCCAATCCTCACATTTTTTGGGGAGAGTGACCGTTCCTTCAAAAACATATTTTTCGACACCAGGAAAACTGCCCGATGAACAATTGCTTTCGCCATTGTTGAGAATGCTTTCACAAAGCTGCGATACTTCTTCGCCTGGAATGCTGGTGTCTCTGGTCAATTCGAGACTAATGGGCTGACTGCAAGCACTTGGCGAAAAAACATCGACAAAAACACTGGCTGCTGGTTGTTGGATGATGACACTTCCACAGTCAAAATAGAAATCAAGCGTGACGGTATAACTTTGGTCGTCTTCGTTGAGGCAGGCATAGGTGAGGTCGACCGCCATAGCATGATTGGCGGATAGGTTTTGGGAGAGGGTGAAGAGGCACAAACAGAGTAGGAGGGAGGTATAAATTGATTTCATGAATTTCCGTTGAAATGGTTAATTTAGGAATGCCCAAAGTTAACGATTTTAAAAACAACGAGATTATGCCTTCGCTGACAAAAAAGGTCGCTTTGTTGTTTTCATTCCTTTACCCTTTCTATGCTTTTTCGACAAATGGTCTGTCTTTATGAGTGATTTTGCGGAGGTAGGAGCCGACTCAAAACATGGTAGCAGTAAGTTTTGAAGGAGGCAAAAAAGACAGATAAATAGAAAGATTGCAATTGATTTCATGTGTTTTGATAAATTGATTAATTTTGGAATGCTTAAAGTTAATAGTTTCTAAAATAATGATGTTATGCAATTAAATGAGGAAGAATATAACCAGTTCATGGAAATTTATCCACCATTGATATTTTTTGTGGCCAAACGTAAGGGGATGATTGATAAAGGATTCAGGTATGAGAATTTCCTTGACATTCCTATTGGGGAAAGACTTACTTTTAGAGATAAGCTTTTTGAGAATCCGAAATTGATAGATGAATACGTGGCGACTCACAAAAAGAATTTGCCTAATGAAACAATAGAAATTGTCTTAGGCTTCAAAAATTTTGTAGCTGGAGAGTTTATGGTACTCAAATATTTGAAAGCTTATTCCATTCTTTTGAATGATAAGGTAGCTTACGGAGTATTGGGTTTGGCAAGTGATTTTGAAGATTTTTTTGGCCCTAACCTACCTGCTTATGTCAAAACAGTTTTACTGCCTTTTAAGGGGAAAATCATTTTTGATGGTTTTTTACAAAGCTACAATATGCGTTTTGGAGGAGGCTACAAATCATCCTTCAATGAAAGTTATAAAGAAGCGAAAGCAACTTATGGTATTGTGACCTCTTTACCTTTTGACAATCAACCTGCACATGCACAACTTTCTTTGGAAGAACAGGTGCGTTATTTTATGAAGAATGCAGACCATAGAGAACGATTCGAGAAGGAATTGAATCAATTACTGAAAAATAACCCTGAATTACTGCCTGTTTATCATGAAGAAAGAGGGAAGACGGATGCTCGAAGTTTCAAAAAACAACTCAAACCTTTGGGGTTAAATAAAGCCTATTACGCTATTTTGGAAGGTGTTCTCATTTGCAGTGGAGTTACTAAAAATGAACTGGATGAAACACTTCGCAAGATTGTTCCTGTAAAGAAATGGGATTGGGTCTATATTTTTCGTGCTTAAAAAGGATTTTGAAGAATGATTATGAAGGGTACAATTGCTGCAAAATTATTGTCGTTTCTATCAGAAATATTGGTGAAAGTGAAAGAATGTGTCTGCAAAATGATAAATTTGATATTCTACAAAATACATCAATACTTATGATACAATCAAATTCCAAAACGGGAGCTTCAAAAGCAAGAAGCAACACTTCTTTAGAGGCTTACTTCCAACCTTTTCGCGAAAACATCATTGGTTATAATGAAACTTTTCCGACCCCTTATGGCGAAAAAAAGATGATTTATGCAGATTGGACGGCAAGTGGACGATTGTATGGACCGATTGAAGCCAAAATTTCGCAACAGATGGGCCCTTTTGTGGCGAATACCCACACGGAAACGACGGTGACGGGAACGGCGATGACAATGGCGTATAACCGAGCAAAAACCATCATCAAAAAACACGTTGGAGCAGATGGAGATGATGTCTTGATTATGGCAGGTTCTGGCATGACGGGTGCGGTGAATAAGTTTCAGCGTATTTTGGGTTTGAAGATTTGTGAGAAGCTGCAAAAATACACGAATGTTCCTGATAGCGAGCGACCTGTAGTTTTCGTGACCCATAAAGAACACCATTCTAACCATACTTCTTGGCTCGAAACCATTGCTCATGTAGAGCGTATTGAACCCACCAAAGATGGTTTTGTGGATTTGAATTATTTGGAAATTTTGTTGGATAAATATAAGGACAGAAGGGTGAAAATCGCTGCTGTTACTTCCTGCTCCAATGTGACAGGTTTGCAGACTCCTTACCACCAAATTGCCAAAATTATGCACCAACACAATGGCTGGTGTTTTGTGGATTTTGCTTGCTCTGGCCCCTATATTGACATCAATATGCACCCTAAAGATGAGCTGGAAAAACTGGATGCGATTTATTTTTCTCCCCACAAATTTTTGGGTGGTCCTGGTACTTCTGGTGTGCTTATTTTTGACAAACAACTCTACTCCAATAAAATACCCGATCATCCTGGTGGGGGAACAGTTGCATGGACAAATCCTTGGGGTGACCATCAGTATTTTGACGATATTGAAGCCCGTGAAGATGGTGGAACGCCTCCTTTTTTGCAGACCATCAAGACGGCTTTGTGTGTGCAATTGAAGGAAAAAATGGGTGTGGAAAAAATATTGCAGCGAGAGCATGAATTGCTCCAAAGAATTTTTGCTGCATTGAAGCCCATCAAAAATTTACACATTCTCGCCGAAGAACACGAAGACCGTTTGGGAGTGATTTCTTTTTACATCGAAGATTTGCATTATAATTTGGGGGTGAAATTACTCAATGACCATTTTGGAGTACAAACAAGGGGTGGTTGTGCCTGTGCGGGTACTTATGGACATTATCTCTTGGATATTGACCTTCAAACGTCTAAGTCGATTACTGATGTGATCAATGCAGGTGACTTGTCGGTAAAACCTGGTTGGATTCGCTTGTCGATTCACCCAACGATGACCAATCAAGAAGTGGATTATACGCTTGCTGCCATCCAACATATTGCTGCAAACCATGCTGAGATGTTTAAAGATTATGAATATTGTTCTCGTCACAATGAATTTAAGAATTGCTTGGGGGATGATTTTGAGAAGGATTTGGTGGAGGAGTGGTTCAGTTGAGTTGTGAAATAAAATCGAAATGAAAAATAAATAGCGAAGTATTGAGATGCTTCGCTATTTGCATTTGTGGCTACTGCAAATAAAGGCTTAACTTTGCAGTTCACCAACCCTTCAATGACTTGAAAACCAACTCAAATATTCGAGTCCAATGGCTGGCAGTTCTGGTCGGCTTATTGCTTTTAATCGTAAAATTCGTCGCTTATTTTTGGACGAACTCCAATGCGATTCTCACCGATGCTTTGGAATCCATTGTCAATGTTTTGGCGGGAGTATTTACCTTGGTCAGTCTCTACTTTGCGGCACGTCCCAAAGACCGCAACCATCCTTACGGACATGGAAAAGTTGAATTTTTGTCGGCTGCTTTTGAAGGTGGGTTGATTGTCTTGGCGGGCATTGCGATGATGGTCAAGGCGGGCTACAATTTGTTTCATCCCATCGAAATCAAAAGTTTGGATATCGGGATGGTTTTGATTGGTGCGGCAGGTTTTGTGAATTATGGAATGGGCTGGCTCTTGATTCAACAGGGCGAAAAAGGCAATTCTCTGGCATTGAAAGCAGGAGGGGCGCACCTTCAATCGGATGCTTATTCGACGGTGGGTTTGTTCTTGGGTTTGGGCTTGATGT
>JBGCDY010000973.1:0-4329 GCA_045105835.1 Chitinophagales bacterium | reverse complement strand
ACTGAGGCAAAACAAAGCCGCAAACCAAAGTAGAAGTTCCTAAACGAAGGAAGGGAGCTGTAGCGGCGAGCTACACGGCAACTGTCGGAATAGCTGATCCACGAACCGCCGCGAAGCACTCGAAAATTGTTGTCACTTCTTGGTTCATCTATCCATGCACTTCCATCTTTTGGGGCATTTTGGTAGTCGCTGTGATAATCGTCTTCACACCATTCCCATACATTACCACTCATGTCGTGTATACCTAATTGATTCGGCTTTCTCCAACCAACGGGATTCGTTTCATGATGACTGTTTTTGTCATACCAAGCCACCTCTTCTATTTTGTTGCTGCCTGCATATTCAAATCCATCCTCCCAATGTTTGCCGCCTCTTGCGGCATATTCCCATTCGGATTCGCTTGGCAATCGAAAATGGAAACCTCCAAAATCGCTGTTCAGTTTTTGGATAAATGCTTTGGCATCATGCCAACTGACCCTTTCGACAGGTCGGTTTTTGCCTTGAAAGCGGGAAGGATTTTCGCCCATCACAAACTCGTAGAGTGCTTGGGTGACGGGGTATTTTCCGATGTAGAAGGTGGGTATATCAATTTCGTGTTTATCCTCTCTCTCTCCAATCTCTGCTTTTCCTCCTGCTACTTCGATGAGTTCGATGTCGAAGGTGGTGGCGTTTTTGGGGTGTTGGAGGGTGATGGTTTTGGTATTTGAAGGAGTCATGTTTGTTTTTTGTATTTGGGTTCTTTATACAGTCTGCTCACTAACGGTGGGTTTCGAAACCCACCGTTAGTGAGCAGATTGCAAGTTACAATGGCGGTACAATTACGGCATCTTTCAAGCCGTCCAGTTCTTCTTCAAAACTCATACGATGGTGGTGTATTTCTTGGTTGCGAATGTAATTGCGAACCTTGGGAACATTCGAGGGGCTCACAGAAATGGCTGCATAGCCATCTTGCCAAGTAAAGTAGGTTTCAGAATGTTGGTGGTCGTTTACCCATGACCATGTATTTCCTTTGATGTCTTTGACCAAGGTGCTGATTAATTGGTTCGGTTTGAGAGAATACAACAAATGAACGTGGTCGGTTACGCCATTGATAAAATCCAAATGGTAGCCTTTGTCTTTGGAGACCTTGCGAATGTGGTCATAGAGTTTGTATTTGAGCGTGGGGACGATGGTCGGTTCTCGATATTTGGTACTCCATATCAAATGCACCCATAGAGCAGCGAAAGTTTGTCGGTTTTTGTAAATCATTGGTTTGTAGATTTTTTTTTGTTAATGTCCGCTCGCTCACTAACGGTGGGTTTCGACTTGTGCCGAGAACTCGGTAAACCCACCGTTAGTGAGCGAGCATGTCTTTGATTTCTGTGACGATGGCAGTCCAAGCGGCATCTTCATTATTGCTAAGGTCGATGGGTGTGGTATCTCTGGGCAGCACCAACAGGTGAGAAAAAGGGGATTCTTTCCAAAGGCAACTACGCACCAAAATCGGCACAAGCAGCAGTTTCCCCTCTTTCTGTCGTTTTAGGGCTTTTTGCAGTTCGTTCTCCCATTTGTTTTTGTCCGCCAAAAAATCGGCACTCACCAATAGTACGATTACATCCGCCGATTGCAGTTTTTCATCGCTGACCACTTTCCAGTTTTGGCTGGGTAGTACATCCTGTTCGCTCCAAGGCATCAGCAAGGATTGAAGGGGGCTGATGTGCTTCAAAAATGCTCCCAAAAAACGCTCATCTGCTATTGAGTGGGAAATGAACAATTGCCTCAATTGAGGCGTAGCGGCGGGTTTCTCCTCTGCCTTTTGCAGTGCCTTTTCCGTTTGGCAGTATTGTTCGTAAAGTTTGAATTTTTCGGCAAAACGTAGGTCTTCTTGTTTATCGGCTTTTTGCGGACGCACTTTGGCTTCCTCTGCGATTTCTTCCAGTTGTGCCTTGATAAACGAAGGTATTTCGGGATGGGCTTTGGCGTAGTGAATCTGAATGCAGTGGCGTTGGTAGTCAGCACAAACCAACACATGCCTGCCTTCTACTTCGAGCAGCACACTTTGTTGATAGCGATAGCGTTCTTCGGGAACATCATATTTGGTCTGCACAATGAACCGCTGCATAAACACTGCGGGCAGAAAGCGGTAGTAGAGTTCCACGGTTTCCTTCAGTTGGTGGTGGGCTATCAGCGTTTCCTTTTCTGCTTTGGGCATTTGCAGGGGTAGAAATTGAGGCACCACAAAAGTTCGATTGGGCAATTTGTGGTCTGTATATCTATCTTCCTCGTTTTGGGGAGTGGTCTCAAAACAGAGTTCACAACTCATCATAAAATCCAAAAACAAGGCACACACGCTATCCGAATAGTCCTTTTTGTCCCAGATTTTCCGCAAAATACGGTAGTTGAGTTTGCCTTTGGCTCTTTGCAGTCTGCGGTAGTTGGGACTGTCCTTGTCAAATACTTTGTAAATCGCTTCAATAGCCCAGCCTTGGTCCAAGATGATGTTTCCCGAAAAATAGGGTGGACGGTAGAATACCACGCCAGAATCATGCAAGAAGTCCAACAACAATTCTTGGGATTCGTTGATTCCTGCCGCCTTACACCACTCCCCAAAAATGGCTACACTGACTGTCTTCTGTTTCTTTTGGGCTTGAATCTTGCGAATGTGGTCTCTGACTTCTATCCAACCTTTGATGAGTTTTCGCTCCCGATAGCGACGTGCAAAGTCGGAATCATTGTCCAAATAGATTTCTTCAATGATTTCCTCCAATTCTACCATGTCGGGGTCTTCCTTCGCACTTAGCTCCAAAAAATCCACAATATTGGGGTAGGTACTCTGATAATATTCTTTGAAGATGTTGTTCAGTGCCTCTTCGCCCTCTCTATCTATCTTGTTTTGCAGCAAAACCACAGGGCTGCTTTTGCCAAAACACTTGATGTATTCGAGCCAATAAGGTAGTCGTTTGTTTTCGTAAAAGTTGCCCTTGTAGGTGTGTCCATCTGCAGCTTCGTTTTGGCTGTCCCAAACCAATAGGAACAAGGCATTGGTCTGCATGAATAGGCGGTGGGTGGCGTGGTAAATATCTTGCCCTCCAAAATCCCAAATATTAAGTTGCAGCTCATCCAATTCTTTCTGCAATAGCTGAATGGCATGGGTCGAATCGTGTTCATCTGCAAAGCTATAGTTGGCATCGTCTTGCAGTCGTCTGGCTATCTGTGTTTTGCCCACACTTCCATTGCCTATCAAAATCACCTTGATTTCGTTGTCGTGCGCCACTCCCGATTGTTGGGCATCCCGACACATCTTGCAGTAAGTTTCCCAACTGTTTTCTTCCTTCTCCAAATTGACCTGCTGCACCACATTTTGAATCCGATTTCCCTTCAAAAAAAGTGAACGCATGGACTTCAATCGGTCTATGTTGGTTATCTTCAATACTTCCAATTGATTCTTATCCAAACGCAAATGCTCCAAAGCAGCAAATCCCGATGGCAAAGAAAACTGTTTCAATTGGTTGTGACCCAACTGCAATATCTCCAAACGGGGCAAATCGCCTGTGATGTCGATGGACTGCAATGGATTGTCGTTGAGATAGAGATAGCGCACCGACTGCAGTAGGTGGGCGGGCAAACGGAGGTGTTGGACAGACAAACCTTCATAGCTCAAGTCCACAAATTCGATTTGTTGGTCGTGTATCTGTTGCCAAATTTTTGAGAGGTCACTTTCGCTTAGTTTTTGGCGGCTGTGGTCGAGCATCTTTGGAGAATAGGCGGTGGAAGAGGTCATTGCAGTTGACAGAATTTTGGTGCTGTTAGAAATATGCACCAAATATAATCCATTCTTGTTAAATTCTAAGGCAAAACCTCAAAAGTCTATACATCCTCACGCTTCTCTAAGCATAGGCATGGGTAAGGAAGTAAAACAGGGCAATGATGAAGGCGTGTAAAACCAGCACAAAGGTATAGGTTTGGTTCCAAGTTTTGAAGACAGGCGGTTGGTCGTCTGCTTCAATTTCTGGTTGGGTTTGTTTTGAATTGTTTGTCATGTTGTAGTTTGTTTAAGTAAAACCTTATCATAGCTGTTAAGGAAAAATCTTGTTTATTTATTTTGAAAGGGTTTCAGCAATAGCACGGGGCAACGCCCTGTGAGTCAAATATAAATGTATTAGCCGTGAAAGGGCAAAAGCATTCAGCCATCCTCTTTGCTTTCGCCCTTTCACGGCTAGCATTTCCTTTTTTTGCTTCGTAGGGCGATGCCCCACGCTATTGCTTTTGCCCCTTTGGGGCATCTTACACACTTTTCTGCTTCTTAGCTTGATGGCTATGATAAAACCTTATAGGTTTCGTTTTTGAAAA
>JBGCDY010000972.1:0-7451 GCA_045105835.1 Chitinophagales bacterium | reverse complement strand
GGAATCTTCAAAAGGTCATTTGAAGGCACTTCTTTCATTTCAGTTTGGTAGGCAGAAGCATCTGTTTGTGAATACAAATCTTTGTTTTTGAAGGGAACCAATGCCAAAATCATCGCCATTTCATAGAGCAATACCCTATTCATCACATTGTCGGTCAACAACCCAGTCGCTCCACTTTTTTGTTTTGAATTATCATCCCCAAATACCAAATCATCCGCATGACCCAACTCATAGCCCTGATGAATCAAATCCTCAATCGGTCCTGCAATCTCAAAAGAAGCCGTCCTTGCTTTTCCAATAATCTTGGGAGAGCTTTTTGAAAGAACAACTATCCACGCAAAAGCCTCCATTTTGCCCGCAATATTGTAGGTCAACCCACCTTCAATACCCACCCAAAAATCCGCATCCTTCTCAGACTTTTTTTGAACATTTTTTGCCCTGTTCAATGCTCCTTCAAACGTTTCTGCATCGTTCATCGGCTGGTCGCTTACCCCAGATGGAACACTCATTCCTTTTGCAGCAAAATCCTGATTTGGAAACAAGCGTTGGAAACCCAACAAAGCAGCATTCACTTTGGTGGGGTTTTTAGAAGCAACAACAATTTTTATGTTTTGACTATTCACAATGATGTCTTTAGTTATCAAAAAATATCTTATTCATCAAATTCAAAGATGAACTTTTATTAAAATTAAAGCGTCAAAAGAGGCTCACAGATAATCACCTATCCTTGTTTTGAAGATTCCATACTACTCATGTTTTCTAAAATGGACTAATATTTGTTGAATTATAAACCACCCACTAAATCTAAATAAAACCACTTGACCATGAAATTTCCCTTACTCAGCTTCATGCTGGGGCTATGCCTGTATAGCCTAAGTACGTCTACTCTTTCCGCCCAAAACTCAATTCCTTGTCCACAAGACTACAACCGCCTTTTACAACTCGCTGATAAAGAGAGTTCAAGAGGAAAATACTCAAAAAGCCTTAGCTTGCTAAATGATGCCGAAAAGTGCGACCCTTCAAAAGATAAGGACGTGGACAAACAACGGATACAACTCGCCAACAAATGGGAATATCAACAAAAAAAATCCAATCAAACTGAGACAAAGATACTTAGCTCACTTCAAACATTGGAAGAAGAAAAAGAAAAAATCATCAAACAAAAAGCCACTTCCGAAAAGGCTTTGTTCGAAACAAGAAAACGAGAATTGACTGCATTAGAACGCCTTGAAGTAGAAAAGAGACAACGTTTGATTGCCGAAAGTCAGAGAAAAGAAGCAGACAGTTTGAGTCATTGGGCTTTGAAGCAAAAGAACCTCTCCGAAAAACGCTATTTGAATACCCAAGTCAATTTACTTTTGCAAGAAGGTGACCTTTCCAAGGCTTTCAGGATTGCAGAGTATGCCCGCAAAGATACCCGCATGATTGAAGACGATTTTCTTCTAAGAAAAATATACTATCATCATCCATTCCAAGTAGACAGTCTTCAATTTGCAGTCCCCTTCTACCGTGTTTTAGACCGTTTTGACCACTCCATCAAAGCCATACAATTCTCGCCCGACAATACCCAAATCTTACTCACTTTCGAGAACCGTTCACAAGCTGCTATTCTAAATCAGCGCAAACACCATCAGGTTCCAATCAAAGGGCATACCGCCCCTATTGTAGCAGCCAAATACTCTCCCGATGGAGAATATATTTTCACTGCTTCAATGGATAGCAGCATAAAAATATGGAATCGAAACGCCCAGTTCTTAGCCAATTTCAAAGAGCCAGTTGACAACCTTCAAGACTTACAAATCTCTGAAAATGGGCAGTATGTACTGACAGCATCCTATGGGCAAGTAAAAATTTGGGACACAGATGGAAACCCTTTGATGACCATTCCTTTCCCTCAACAACAAATCAAAAAAATTGCTTGGAGTCACCAACAAGAGTACATTGTGGTACATTACAACAACACGGTTGAAGTATGGCAGCAAAAAGGAAAAAGGCTCAAATACAAATCCATTTTTTCAAAAAAATACCCTACCAGTTTCAACTCACTTCAATTTTCAAAAAATGACCAACACCTTTTAGCAGCTGCAAATGATGGCACTACACGAATTTTACAAATTAGCTCCAAAGGGCTGCAAGAAATAAGTACAATAAATGCCCATCAATCAGCAGTAAATTCAGCTTATTTTTCAGAAAACGAACACTTTATACTAACAGCTTCTGAAGACCATGCTGCAAAAATTTGGCAATGGAATCCAGCGACTGCTAAAGTTTCTACAAGCAGCCCTCTCGCCCTTCAATCTCAAAATGAAGGACTCAGTACCGCACAGTTTTCGACAGACCAACAACAAGTCTTCACCGTCACCAATGATGGCAGTATCAACATCTGGGATTGGCAAGCCAAACCCATTCGAATGATTGAAGGGCAATACTCCTGTAATGCCATTTCTCCCAATGAACATTTGTTTGCCACAACCACAAAAGAAAGAATTGACCTAAGAAACTTTGAAAATGAAACACAAGTCAGTTTCAATCACCAACAATCCAACGTCCAGCATTTGGATTTTTCGAAAGACGGCAAGTTCTTGTTGAGTATTGGGAAGGACAGCACTTTGAAGGTGTGGGGATGGCAAAAGCAACTCTTGATGGACAGCTTAAAAATCAACAGTTCGAACTTGTTTGCTGAATTTTCTCCCGTAGACAACCAATTGATAGTCATTAGCTCCAATGATGGTTATATTCGTTTGTACAATTGGAAAACAAATACTTTCCAAAAGGGATTCCAAGCCCACAACGCCCCTATTAATTCGGTTCATTTTTCCAAAGACGGGCAATATTTAGCCTCGGCTGCTGATGACAAAATGGTAATTATTTGGGACATCCAAACAACAGAAAAAGTGTTGATGCTTCAGGGGCACGATAGCCCTGTTTGCCATGCTCGTTTTTCGGCAGATGGAAAGTATTTGGTAACCGCTTCAATGGACAAGGCAGCAAAAATTTGGCAGATTGATGATAGTGAAGTGGTGCGATTGGACTACAGAGGGCATACAGCAAGCATACTTGATGCCCGTTTTTTGGGAAATAATCAAAACCGCATATTGACCACTTCAATGGATGGTTCGGCTAAAATTTGGGATGAAACAGGTACCCTATTGCAGAACCTAAAACAATCCAGCCCCATTATTGCAGCCATGCCCAGCTATGACCTTCAATATTGGCTAACTTTTACCCAAAAAGGCATTTTCATTGAATACATGGATGGGGAAAAATTAATCGAAAAAGTCAATGAGATGGGCGTTCCTGAGCTATCGGACATGGATAAAAAGTGGTACGGTTTGGAATCAAAATAGGTTTAAATATGAAATAATTTCATTTAAAAGCTTACTTTTGTTTGCTATTTTCCTCCTATGCTTTTTTATTCATTTTCAAAACCCATTATAAATGAACAAATTCTTTACGTTCATTGCGGCTTTTGTATGTCTATTCAGCATAGAGACAACAACTTTCGCACAAGAACTCGTTCCCATTGCAAGTCTCAAAGCAGTGGATGCAGACGGTATTTCAACCAGTATTGACGAAATTATCGAAATTAGGGGCATCGTCTATGGTCCCAATTACCGCCACCAAGGACTCCAATTCATTGTCATAGATGACACAGGTGGCATGAATGTTTTCAGTCAAAATGAAAATTTTGGCTATGTGGTAACAGAAGGCGACGAACTCAGCATCGTTGGTACTGTCGCCCAATTCAGAGGACTAACAGAAGTAGAACCCCAATCCATTGAAGTCCTCAGTAGCGGAAACCCCTTAGCTGCCCCTCGAACCGTCAACACTCTTGACGAAAGCACCGAATCTGAATTCATTCGTTTGGAATGTCTTTCTTTGATAGACCCAACGCAGTGGAATCCTGGTAACGGTGGCGGATTTAGCATAGAGGTTACCAATGGAGAGACCGAATTTCAAGTTCGTGTCGACAATGCCATTGACTTATTTGAACAAGAAGAAGCTCCAAATGGAATCTTCAATCTCACAGGTTTTGGTTGGCAGTTTGACAATGCAGAACCTCTACTGGAAGGTTATCAAATCTACGCTCGAAGTGCAGCAGACGTAGAACTCGTCAGCCCTCCTGCCAATTTCACTTCCTTTGGCGCAACCAATTTTATCACTTTTCTTGCAGATTTATCGCCAGACATCATCCGATACGACTGGGATTTTGGCGATGGCACAATGGTCAGTTTGCCGAATGGCACGACCAATCACTTTTTTGAAGAAGATGGTTTTTACAACGTTTGTTTGACGGTTTACAGCGAAGGGCTTTGCGGAGAAGTTTCCTCTTCTGTTTGCAATACAATCTTGATTGGCGAAGCACCTCCCGAATTTCCGATTTATGACATTGCTCAAGTGACGGGTATTTCGGCAGAGGGCGTGGCGGATTCGGTGGATGCCCAATGTGAATTGAGAGGAGTAGTTCACAGTGTGAATTTCTCTGGAAATGGGCTTCAATTTGTGTTGATTGACCCAACGGATGGCATTGTCGTGAATCGTGGTGGCGGTGGTCCCAATGGCGGAAACTTAGGCTATGCCGTAATGGAAGGAGACAGCATTCATGTAATCGGAACAGTAGACCAAAACCAAGGTTTGACTGTAATTGACGTTGATTCCTTGGCAGTTGTGGATGGTGGTCATCCATTGAAGGAAGCTGGTATTGTGACGGAACTGAACGAAATCACCGAATCAGATTTGGTCAAATTTGAATGTATGTACTTGGAGAATCCCGAACAATGGGGCACTGTTGTTCGCGGTGGCGGTGGTGGAGGCGGAAGCTTCACCGTTGATGTCACAGATGGAACGAACAGCATTGAAGTACGTGTAGATACAGACACCGACCTTTTTGATACAGAAGCTCCTGTTGGGGTTTTCAATATCACAGGTTTGGGGTGGCAAGCAGCAGGTGGAAACCCACAAAATGCCGACCTGTTGGCAAGCTACTTATTGTATCCTCGCTATACGGCTGACATTGAACCTGTTTTGGCTTTAGACCCAAGTTTTGAGTTTACTGTGGACGGAAATATGGTGAGTTTTTCGGCAAATGATACCAACAATGCGACTGCCATTACTTGGGATTTTGGCGACAACAATACCTCCAATGAAGCAAGCATCAACTATGAATACAGCAGTGTTTCGGAATACGAAGTTTGTTTGACTTTGACGGGTGAAAGCTCTTGTGGCGAGACTTCGGTTACTTCTTGCCAAACAATTGACCTTGTACCGATTCCTGTCTATGACATTGCAGAAATCAAAGGCGTAGATGCTACAGGAGTTTTGGATTCGATTGATGTAGCATGTGAATTGAGAGGCGTAGTACACAGCCCAAATTTCAGACCACAAGGATTGCAGTTTACGATGGAAGATGAAACAGGGGCAATTTTTGTTTTCAGCTTCAATGACAACCTTGGTTATGAAGTACAAATGGGCGACAGCATTCACATTGTTGGAACGATTGCTCAATTCAGAGGAACATCCATCATCACTCCTGCCAATATTTCGGTTATCAGCAGCGGCAATAATTTACACGTTCCCAAATTGACGACTGGGTTGAGTGAAGAAGTAGAAGGTGACTTGATACAAATCAACTGTTTGACCCTCGAAGACCCCACAGAATGGGGTGCTGGCGGTGGAGGAGGCGGAAGCTTCAATGTGAACGTCACCAATGGAGTAGAAATTTTCACCATGCGAATAGACGCTGATACCGACCTTGCAGGCACTGATGCCCCTACGAGCAGCTTCAATGTACTTGGAGTCGTTTTTCAAAATGCAGGAAACAATGCCCCCGACTTATTGGAGGACTACCAATTGTATCCTCGTTTTGTGAATGATTTGATGGAATTGGTACCTGTTTCGGCAGACTTCACTTTTGGTATTGACGAAGGTACGGTCAATTTGGTAGCAGATGCGCCTGAAGGAGAAGTCGTTTCTTACCTTTGGAATATGGGCGATGGCTCTGTGGAAGTGACTACCCAACCCAATTTACTCTATACTTATAGCGAAAATGGTGATTTCTTGGTGACTTTGACCGTAACGGCGGATGATGGTTGTGCAACCATGTCCAATAGTACACAGGAAATCAGTGTGGTATTGGTAGGGATTGAAGAAGTGATTGCCGAAAAGTTCAATGTGCAATTATTTCCGAATCCTGCAAAAAATACCTTGACGATTTCTGCAAATGAACACATTTCACAAATTTCTTTTCTCAATGTTTTGGGGCAAGAAGTACTGAGTGTTTCTACTCTTCAAGCGTCAAAAATGGACTTGGACATTCGCTCTTTGCAGTCGGGTGTCTACTTCGTTAGAGCTTTGATTGGTGAAGAATGGGCATTGCAGCGATTGGTGGTTGAATAGTGTTTTTTTGAATAAAAACTCTTAGGTGTAAAGGAACTGTACCTTTTGGTTTGCAGCCTTCAAAATTAAAAAGGCGAAAGAAATAACAACAAAATGGCTTACTTCTGCAATAGAGGTAAGCCATTTCTCATTGTATGAAGCATTTAAGTACCTAATCAAAAGTAATCGGGCATTTTTTTGCTAAACCGTTGAATACAAGAAGATTTATCTTAAGTCTTACGTCTTTAATCTTTTGTCTTAGTACTTACATACTCGGTGCATTGTAGTAAAATCGCTCATGGATAATCTGCCCACCTTTCCACTTCTGAACAGCCACTTCTTCCATTTTGTAGCGTTGTCCGTTTTTGAAGGAGACATCTATCCAACACTCAACGGCTGTGATGCCATTTTCTTCGTCAGAAGTGATGGAATTGACTCCTCCTCCATGCATTTCTTGGATACCTGCCATCCACTCTTGCTCAAATTTTCGGTTGGTATCTTTTCCTTCTCGCACTTCCCCTGTGGCTTCGTGCATCACCACTTCTTCGTGGTAAAATTTTTCAAATGCATCCATCATTTGACCTTGCCCAATCATAGAATACAACTCTTTTGCTTTTGATAAATAAGTCATTGTTTGTTTTTTTATTGATTGTTAAATAATTCGATAGTTAGTAAATATTGACACACAAATAACTACTCTACTCGCGCGCATTTGTAATGCGAATGTATCATTTTGTCGTTTCAAACGACAGGAAATATAAGACACTCGTTACAAACGAGCGCCAGTACTGTTCCAGTCCACCAGTCACCAGTCACCAGTTCTACTCGCGCGCATTTGTAATGCGAGTGTATAATTTTGTCGTTGCAAACGACAGGAAATGTAAGACACTCGTTGCAAACGAGCGCCAGTATTGTTCCAGTCACCAGTCCACCAGTCACCAGTTCACCAATACACCAGTCCACTAACTCGGCGAATGAAACGCCATTTTATTCCCTTCGGTGTCCATAAAAATGGCGAAATAACCAATCTCATCAGAGATTTTGGTTTTGGGTACAACCACTTCACCACCTGCTGC
>JBGCDY010000971.1:0-3675 GCA_045105835.1 Chitinophagales bacterium | reverse complement strand
TCGGCTTATGTGGTCGAATCTATTCCCTTAGCAATTTTTGCGGCAAGTAAAGCACTTGAAATTGGCTTGGGAAAAATGTTCCAAACCTTGATTGAAATAGGAGGTGATACGGACACCAATTGTAGTATTGCAGGACAGATTGCAGGTGCTGCAATGGGTGTCGAAAAAATACCTCTTTCTTTGATTCAACAATTGAAGGAACTGGACGATTATGAATGGATAGAAAGGGTTATTGGTGATTTTTTAGAAAAATGCTTGTAAGACCAATTTATTGAATTATTTCACAAGCATAATAGGCTGGAAAATAAGTAAATGGCAGCTTGTTTCTCATAAGTAAAATGACCAATAATAGCTTAGAAAACCAATCACTGATTACCAATTTACCAATCATCACCCTTTTTACTTCCACTCCAATAAAACCCCTTGCGCCGAAAATCCAGGTCCAAAACTCAACATCAATCCTTTTTCTCCTGCTGCAATTTCATCCTTCAAAATATGGTCCAAAACATACAAAACCGTAGCACTCGACATATTGCCATATTCCCGTAGAATGTGTTTGGTCGCATTCAAGTTTTTGCCCATTTCATTGAAGAGTTGCTCTGCAATTTGAACGATTTTTTTGCCGCCAGGATGAAAAACGAGATGGTCAATATCTTCCATCGACCAGCCATTTCGTTCCACAAAAGGAAACAAAATATCGTGAAAATGCTCTTCAATTCGATTCGGAACTTTGGGGTCTAAGACCATTTTGAAGCCCGAATTTTTGAGGTCAAAGCCCATCATATCCGTTTCGTCGTAAAAATGATACATATTCGTATCGACAATCACAGGCGCAATTTTGGAGTCATCCTTACCCAAAATCACACAAGCTGCGCCATCTCCAAAAATAGCCGCACTCACCATATTGGTCATCGAAAAATCATCCCATTGGAAGGTACTCATCGGAGACTCTACTGCAATGATAGCCGCTTTTTTTGTAGGATTTGCCTTCAAAAAATTATTGGCATAAATCATCGCCGAAACCCCTGCTGCACAACCCATTTCGGTCACAGGTAGGCGCACAATGTCTTGGCGCATCTGCAATCGGTTGATGAGGTAGGCATCGACTGAAGGAATCATAAAACCCGTACAACTTGTGGTGATGATATAGTCAATATCCGTAGGCAGTAATTGGGCATTGTCAAGGGCTTTTCGCAGTACTTTTTCGGAAAGTTCAATGGCATTTTTGGCATAAAAGTCGTTTTTCTCTTCAAACGAAAGCGAAGCCAGCACTCGGTCTGCATCCATAATCGAATAACGCCGATCTACTTGTGCATACTTAAAAATCCGCAATACTTTACGCCTCAACCTTTCTGGTTGATCTGCCAAATGCCGTTCAAAATCTTCAACAATTTCGTCAGTAGTCTTGGTGTATAAGGGCAATTCGATGGCGGTTGCCAATACTTTTGGTTGATGCATTTATGTTGATTTGTTAAATTGACTGGTTCGTTCAAATAGGACTGCAATGTAATGATTGAAGCGCAGAATTTGTTTAAATTTGTTGGTCGTGAACAAACAAAACCTTCCATTTCATCTTGTTTCTCTTTTTATACTAACCAACAAACGATGTCCTACGAACTCAAGACCCTATTTTACAATCCTCAATACAATCAAAGATTGTGCGATTTTATTGAAGAAGTTTATCCCACCTTTGACTCCAAAGGCTTCACCACCCAAATCTTTGACGAGGCTTGGGATGGTCGTTCATTGAAGGAAAGAACACGCCACATCACGCTGACTTTGAAAGATTTTTTGCCTGCAAAATATCCCGATGCCCTTGAAGTATTGAAGAAGGTGGCGACCAATTGGATTCCCAAAAGTCAAAAAGGAGAAGATTATTCCAATACGGTTTTTCCCGATTTTGTAGCAGTTTTTGGTGTGGAACATCCCGATATTTCAATTCCAGCTTTGGCGCATTTCACAGAGTTGGCAAGCGCGGAGTTTGGTGTGCGCCCTGTTATTGTACGCTATCCAAAACGGATTATGAAGGCGATGTTGGAATAGACAAAGCATGAAAATCAACACATTAGACGTTTGGCGAGTGAGGGATGTCGCTCTCGATTGCCTTGGGGAATGGCACTCACTGCCTTCAAAAAAGACGCTGCGCCTGTGCTTCCCATCCTCGAAGCCCTCAAAAATGACCCCGAAAGATATGTCCAAAGAAGTGTGGCGAACAACCTCAATGACATCTCTAAAGACCATCCAGAATTGGCTTTGAAGATTGCAGACAAGTGGTTGAAAGAGCAAAGCCCCATTACGGATTGGGTGGTCAAACACGCTTTGCGAGGTTTGTTGAAGCGAGGGAATACAACTGCTTTGCGTTTGTTTGGTTTTGGGAATCCCGAAAAGGTGGAGATTTCTAATTTGGTGATGGAAAACGATTCGATACCGATTGGAGAATTCACCCATTTTTCTTTTGACCTGAAAAACAACAGTTCCGAAGCTGCAAAAATCAGATTGGAGTTTGGTGTAGATTTTATGAAGTCCAATGGCAAACAAAACCGCAAAATTTTCCAAATCAGCGAACGTATCTATCAAGCCAATGAAACGGCGACTTTCAGACGCAAACAGCACTTCAAAAACTTAACGACTCGCAAGCATTATGCAGGACAACATCATTTGGCGATTGTGGTGAATGGGGAGGAGAAATTGAAGATTGGGTTTGAGTTGTTGGATTGAAAATACAGTCTTGAACAGGAATGTTTAATAGAAAGGAAGCACATTTAACTTGAACTCTTGTTTAACACGAGCTTCTTTTTTATTAAAGGTTCTTGTTCAAATATAGATTACAAAACCATTATTTACTCTCCTCCAATCACCCCCTTCAAAACCTTCTCAATCTCGGCTTTTTCCTTCGCTCGATAAGCAATCCGATAAGAGCCACCACCTTCAACCATTATCCAACCCGAACCCATTTCTCGTTTGTCGATATGAGCGGCAGTATTTTCGATTGCAGCGTTCATAGCAGACTGAATAGACGTATATTGGGTTTCGTCGATTTCCTTTTTAATAGGCTCACCTCCATCGTAATTCCCGCTCGAACTCATCATTTTGTCGATGGGTTGGTAGTCCACGCTTGTAGGAGTGATGACATAGGTATTGTTGTTGCCATCCACATATCGGTAGTTTGGTTTTTTGTCTTCCTTGTCCATAGTCGCAGGTGTTTCTTGTTGATTTTCTGTTGATTGTTGATTTGTATCCGCACATTGCAGCCACAAAGAAATCATTGCTAAAAAGAGTAGGTATTTCATTGAACTAATTTATTGAAAATGAAGTTAGTAATAAAATAAACAGTTTCCAAAAATATGAATTCTTCTACTAAAAAAACAGCCTTGGTAATTGGGGCAACGGGTTTGATTGGTCGCCAATGTGTGGTGGCATTGCTGCAAAATGAGCAATATAGTCAGGTGACTACTTTGGTTCGTCATTTGAGTGGTGCGACACACCCCAAATTGGATGAGCGTATCATTGATTTTGAACATTTGGAGGAATATGTCGATGCGATGAAAGTCGATGATGTGTTTTGCTGCATGGGAACAACCATCAAAAAGGCTCGCAGCAAAGAAAAGTTCAGAAAAGTGGATTATGAATATCCTCTTCGAGTGGCTCAAATCGCTTTGCAGCAGGGAGCTAAGC
>JBGCDY010000970.1:0-2489 GCA_045105835.1 Chitinophagales bacterium | reverse complement strand
CGCACCATCTGCGTCTTTGTAATTGACCACATAAATTCGGAGCATCACAACATCCTTCAAAGTACCGCCCGCTGCTTCAATCGCATTTTGCAGGTTTTCGAGGGTTTTATTTGCCTGAATTTTAAGGTCATTTTCACCAATGATGTTTCGGTGTTCATCCCAAGCCACTTGCCCCGAAATACAAACCATTTTGCCGAGGGGACTGACCACGATTTGAGAAAAACCAAAATCGGTGGAATTGAACAGAGTAGGTGGGTTGATGTGTTTTTTGTGCATTTCTTATGGGAATTTCAGGGGATTTCAGATTAAAAAGCTGAAATAGTTTTTGAGATTGAATTAGTACGTTGAATTTGAGTTTTCACTTATTTAACCCTCCATTCGCAGATTTATTTTTGTTCCCACTGCATTTTTTGCTGCAATACTTGACCTCATTCCAGACTTTCTCCCATTTTTTGCGCCAAGAAAAAGGTCTCCCACAAACCACACAGATTTTGCTCGGCAAATGTTGTTTTTTCATTTATTTGGCTTTTTGAGTTTGAAAATCAGGTAATTCGTTTGGGCGAGCATAAGCAAACTGAGCCAATTTTTCGAGACCATAATAACTGTTCAAACCCGATATACCGACTCCATTGATGTGGCTTAGGTCAATATGCCCTTGTTTATCCATTGCGGCATCGGGAAATACAATATGCTCCACTTCTCCTATCACCAAAACAGTCCCATTGGCTTTGATAGGGACAGATTCCCTATATTTCAAACCAATCTTTAGCTGACTTTCTTTCACAAATGGCGCATGAAAACCAAAAAGATACGCTTCGGTCAATTCGCATTTTTCAAACTCAGATTCATTCACTTCAAATTTTGCGGAAGTATAGTGTGCCTGTTCGATAAAAGAAGTGTCGATGTGGTTGATGGTGTAGTAGCTATTCTCCAAGATGTTTTCGTAGGTATGTCTGCGGATTTCGCCCGAGGGTCTCGAAATAAAACCCAAAAGTGCAGGATTGCTGCCGAGGTGTATTACTGAACTAAAAATCGCCAAATTGCTCTGCCCATCATTGGAGCGAGTCCCAATAAGGTTGGCAGGTTTGATGCCCGAAATGGAATTGATGATGTTTAAGCGTTTGATTTTCTCCGTTTTTTGAATGGCTTCTTTTGTCAAATGCATGCTTGTCTATTCTTTGTTTTGTGAAGAATGGATAACCCCAATTGCAGCGAATTGTTTGGATAATACATCAAATTGAAGAAGCAAACCACTTCTTTTAATCTTGTGACAGCGCATCCACCTCTTCAATCTTTTGTTTGAGCGCGTCGATTTTTTTGTCCAAAAAGTGCTTTGACCCAAAAATCAAACCCAATCCCAACAAATTCAAGGGAATGTAAACCAACAAAGTCCACCTGAACCACACAAAGTCCCAGAAATAAATGTAAATCCCGACCATTATTGCAGTTCTCACCGCATACGCAATCAGTTTTTTCTTGCGATAAGCAGGCGACAAAATTTCCTCTGACTCTATTTTTCTCAATTCTCGCTCTAATGATTCTTTGATGTTGTTTGTCATTGTTTGTGATTTTTATGGAAGGATAAAGGTAAGGAATCTAAAAAAATATCCCCAAAAGCAACATTATTGAGTCTTTTTGCGTTTCAATGTTAAATTAATGTTAATTAAAAATCACCAAATAGTTAAAAAATAATTACCTTTGCATTGCTACAGTGAAAATAAGATTCTATTTTATCCTTCACGCACTATTTATTTGCAGGCAAAATTTTTATTCATGTCAAAAAAATTATCAGTATGAGTCAGATATTATTTAAAGAAAAACAAACATTTCAGAAGGGCAAAGTTATCTTATCTGCTGCCCTTACATTGGTCACAGCAGTTTTTTTCCTTCAATTATTACTTACCAGCTCGTATGAAAAAACAGGCGTTTTGGTGGGAGGTATTCTATCCGTAGGCTACTTGGCAGGAATGACCTATTATCTTTGGAAACTACGATTGAAAACTACTGTCAGCAACAAAAGCATTAAGTTTAAGTATGCTCCAATACACGATAAAAAACAGGTCATCAAGCCCAATGAAGTGGCGGATTATAAGGTGGTAAAAACTCCTTTGTTGGCAAAGATGAGTGGATGGGATGTTCACTTCAATACAAGAGAAGAAATCTATAGTTTGTCGGGAAGAACGGGATTGGAACTGACCCTAAAAGACGGACAACATATTTTTATTGGTAGTCAAAAACCTGCTGTTTTGAAGAATGCTTTGGATAAGTTATTTGGAAAAGTTGAAGTGGCTTAGTAAGGGAGGATTCAAATAATAAGGTACTCACAATAGGTTCAATTTTCATCAATAGCGAGGGGTTTAAACCCCTCGCTATTGATGGCTTGTTCCCTTATCCCTTAATTTTTGAACAAACCCTCCAATTTCGCATACTGCAACAACATAATCGTCTTTCCATCTCGAATTTCTCCGCTTGCAATCATGCCATAAGCC
>JBGCDY010000969.1:0-5065 GCA_045105835.1 Chitinophagales bacterium | reverse complement strand
GCCATCATTCCTTCCCCCACCTTCAATTCTCCAATTCCACTCTCACAACTGCTCAACACCACCAAATCCGCATTGAGGTTGAGGTGATAGGTTTCGGAAGTATGTAAAATGAACTCGTCTGATTGCGCCTCTAATCCCGTTTGCCGTTTTTGTGGAGCCAAGTGAATGCCCGAAAGCGTATTTTTTCCTGTTTCCTGCAAAAAACCATGAGTCGAAATCAGCACATATTTGTAGCCCCCAATATACTCTTGCAGGTTTTCTTTATTGGCTTGGTCATAAAAAAGTGCAATCGCCTCTTTCCCTTCTTGTTCAAAGAGTTGATACACCTCCTTCACTTCCGCTTCCGTCTCCTCCAAATCCTGCAAGGCTATCTGCGCATCAACCGAAGACTTCAATATTCTGGTTCTTATTTTACCACCTTGGCTACTGCTCTTGACAATGTAGCCTTCCTTCTTTAAAGAATTTCCTCCTTTGGAGGGATAAAGGGAGGTGCCAAACTGAATGGGAGCCAATCCAAAAAAACTATCTATTTGCTTGCTCGTTTGCGCTTGTCTTTTGTGGCTGTGCAAAAGCATGGTGGCAGAATAGTGGTAACTGATGTCAAAACCCCGAATCAAATAGGGAAGGTTTCCAAAACTGCTGGAATCGGTGATCTGGTCTTGGTTGAGCAGCACATCAAAGGGAAGGTAAAACAGTTCGTCATGAGGAATGAAGATGAGTTTGCTGACCCCTTGCAGGTGATTCCAAACAGGACGCAAGAGCAAATCAAAGAGCTGTGTAGCATACTCAACAAAGCTTTCGAGATTTCCTACTTCAATGGCGACTTGCAATTCTTCTAAGCTATCCGAAAAATCCTCAGGTTTCGGAACGACAGCGATTTGGTAATCATGGGAGCGAATGGCGAAAATGTAAATTTTGTCTTCGGTGAGGTGGTAGGAGAGGAGGGCTGAATGGTTGGGTTGTTTTATTGTTGAATGGCTAAATGGCTGTAATGTTGCCTCTTGTTTTTGGAGGTAGTTTTGAAGGTCTTGAATGGAAGCAGTAGAAAGGGAATATTTCAATTGGTAGTATTCTGGGTAGTCTGTTTCAAATTGTTCAATCAGTGCATCGTATTGTTGTTTTTGCTCAAAATATTGGCGTTGAAACTTGTTAAGTAATTCCTCATCTTTTTCCTCCCCTTTGGCTGTTTGAGTTAGTATATTTTTGTCCAAATAGTTGAGCTCAATTTTTAGTTGTCTTTCTTTTTCAAGTAGTTCGAAAGGAATGTTTGCTTCGGTTTTGGCTTCGCTATCTTTGAGATTAGATAGGAGAAGTATGGCTTTGGACTGCTCTGCAAAGTCAAATACCAAGTTTTTAGTTGCTTCAATGGTATAGGGAATGTTGGTAAACTCTTTGTGTGAAGGTATTTTGGTCAATTGTTCATAAACAGAAACAGTTGTTAAGGCAGTCTCAATAGCTTGATTGAAGGTTTTGGCAGCTTCTTCCGCTAGCGTATGCTTTGACCCTTCGGCTTTGTAGCTTTGGCGAATGTCTGCTACCAGATTAGTAGCCAGAGAGAGGGTCGAAAGAGCTGCTTGTAGATGTTTTAGATTTTGGTTTTCCAGTTCATAAAGATGCCGCAAAACTATTGCTTTTCCGTAGAACGCATTTAAGAATGCATATCCATCACTATATCTCTGGAAGTTAGGATTTAGGTAAATATTCTTTTGATGAAAAGACGCACTCAAGGCAATTAAAGCTTCTTGAAAGTAAGCAATGGATGGCTCATAATCTTCCAAATCAGCACAACAATTACCGAGGCTATTCAAACTCTTCGCTGCTTCAGGATGTTCTTTTCCAAATTTTTTCTTATAGATAGCCAAAGCTTCTTGATGGAAAGGAATAGCCGATTTAGAATCTCCTTTTGCAGTATGAAAGAATCCCAGAGAATTTAATGTTTTCGCAACTTCAGGATGTTCTTCTCCCAAACTCTTTTTGGAAACTATCAAAGATTTCTGCACATAATCAATAGCAAGTTCATATTCCTGCTTGGCAAAGTAAGTATTTCCTATGGCTTGTAAACTGTATGCAATATTGGGATGATGTTCTCCTAATTGCTTTTTGCAAATATCCAAAGATGTTTGAAGATGGTCAATAGCCAAATCATAATCCCCTTTCAGCATATAACATCTTCCTATATTAACCAAACTCATTGTTACATTAATGTGCGTTTCTCCCAAACTTTTTTTGTAAATCGTCAAAGCTTCCTGATGATACTTAAGAGCCAAATCATAGTCCCCCTTAGAGTCATAACAAATGCCAATATTGTTTAATCTCAATGCCACAGAAGGGTGTTCCTGCCCCCAGCTTTCTTTGCGAATTACCAGTGCTTTTTGATAATAATCAAGAGACAGCGTATAGTCCCCTTTTCTATGATAACAAATCCCCAAATTATTCATGCAAGGCCCCATCAGAAAAGTATATCCATTTTCTCTGCAAATCGCCAAAGCTTTTTGATGGTAGCTAATCGCCAAATCATAATCGCCTTTGTAGAGGTAACAAATTCCTATACTATTTAGACTTTTTGCCACACTAGAATGATTGAGCCCCAAACTTTTTCTTCGAATTGTCAAAGAATGTTGAAAAGAGCCAGCGGCAAGGTCATATTTACCCAGCAAATCATAATAGATTCCAATTTCATAAATACAATCTCCCAACACAGGGTGTTCCTCGCCTAAATACCTTTTTCCGCTATCTAAAACTCCTTGTAGGTGCTTTAGTCCTTGCTCATATTTCATTGATTTTGAATAGATGTGTCCCATTTCAATGTTTGCTTCAATCCATTCTTTCCATGCCTTCCACCTTTCATATAGGACAATAGTCTGTTGAAATAGACTCATCGCTTCCTCAAATTTTCGTGCATCTCTTAATCCATTTGCTTTCTCCAAATATTGTTGAGCCAGCTTCAATTCACTTTGTTGGGACATGGTATAGCGTTTAATTTAGAAAAAACATTAGAAAAGTACACTGCAATTTACGGGTAAATAATTTTGTAAGAAAAACCTCTCTGATTTTACAAATTGAATATTCCAAATCGTCTAACCAAAACGAATCTCCTAATAATTAGGGTGAAAATAGATTTTGAATCAGATACTTAGAGATTTAGCAAATAATAGCCTACGCATTTTACTCGTTCTTTTTCCTTTTAGGAAGGCAAAAATACCTTCCTAAAACTTGCGTAGCTTATTTATTTCTATCTCCCTTACAAGCATTGACGTAGTGGTAAAATAGAAAATGATTTTTTTTATAACTTTGAATTCCTAAATAACTCCAATTGATTATTAAATGCTCAAACCTCAATCCCTATTGGAAAAACACAAAATACTGATTCAAAAAACATTCAAAGATTGTTGTCTTCAACAAAATGTACACCTCTCAGAAGGTACTCAAAAATTGATATTTCAAAAGCTCTATTTATACCTGCAAAAGAATTGGCAAAACGCCCTTAACAAGTATGGAAAATTCATTTCTGAGAAATCCATCATAACCGAATTGGTACGTTTGGGCTGCAAAAAGCTATTTAAAAACAACAATGCGGAAGACATTGAACTCCTTCAAAATGCAGCAGACAAATTGGTTTTGAAATACTATTCTATAATCAAACACCTTGTCTACAAACAAAATAAGAAAGGCAAACCTATCTCCGCAGATGAACAAGCAGATCTCATTGCCAACATCCAGATTCAGTTGTTGGAAAAAGCAAAAAGCGGAAAATTAAGCGCACAATACGAAGGCAATGCTCTATTCAGCACTTATTTTTACAAGGTAGCCTACCATTGTATGATAGACGAATGGCGAAAGATTCACCGACACCAATCCAATATTTCGCAAAAAACAAGCATCTTGGATAAGGGAGATGTAAAGGCTACAAATACCAATCAAAACTATGAATTCTTAGTCGAACAACACCTTTATCGGTTTCAAACTTTGCTACACATACTGCCTCCTCATATCCAAAAACGCTTTGAATTTACCTTGAAGGTCAATTATCGAATGAGGTTGGTAGCAGCAGATGTTTTAAAACTCTATGCAAAATGCTCCAATTCTGTACTCTCAGAAATATTGTCTTATTTCGGAAAACAATACCATCAACTTGCTCAGGCCAAGCTTTTTGTACTGATTGGAGGGTTTTTGAGCATTTTGGAAAAAAGCCCCAAACCCGTCAATGTTCCTTCTTTTAGGGTTTGGTTTCAAAATTCACTCAATAAGCTAAAAAAGACACTTTTTAAAGATTTTTCGAAAAAGGATAAAAAGACAATAGATGCTTATTTTGAATTTTTAATCTACAAGCATTACAAAAAAGATTAGCCACTGATTTAATACGCTAAAAATGAATATTATAGAAAGAATTTTTGATGAAGATGACAACCTCAATATAGAGGGGCGAATTTTGTATGCAGAAGCCATGCACCTTTCGAAAGTAGCAGACTTGCCCCAAAAACTGATTGATTATGTATGGGAAGATGATGAAAATAGGCTGGCAGTTGCAGAATTATATGAGCTATTGGATGCCAAAGCAGTTCAAAAGAACCCACATGTTTATTTCAAAAAATTCATGGATACAGCTTCTTTGGTGTCAATAGACTGGAATAATTTAGATGCTGTATTGGAGGATATTTTGCGTACTGCATTGAGCAGTGAACACACGCCCAATCGAAGAATGGAACGTAGAATGGCACTTAGTTTGAAGACTTCCAATAAAACACTGCGAGTAAGTCAACCCGAAAAGGATGCGATTTGTGTCGAACAAATTACCTTTCAATTTTCTGAAGCGACTCCTCAACCTTATCGACTCCTCCTTCAAAATGCACAAGGAGAAGAAATTGAAGAGTTTAAAGTTTCTACCAATAAGCTCCAATTTCAAATCTCTATCGAAGACAATGATAAGTACCCTACGGGTTTGTATTATTGGACGCTTTTAGTGGGAAAAACTCCAATTTCAAATCGTTTGTATATATGTACAGAAGAGGATGCAAGGAAGATGCTTTTTTAAATCTCTACTACTCCAAAAACAACTGATCCAAAG
>JBGCDY010000968.1:0-6728 GCA_045105835.1 Chitinophagales bacterium | reverse complement strand
TCATAGCATCTCAAATAACCACATTCGTTTAATAGGCTTCCTAATTTTTCAATCACTAATTCTCCTGCCCCTATTGCAACACTGGTGTAGTTTCCAGGTTTGTAAGTTCTCAATACTGTCTCATTTACGGTCATATTGTCTGTGTACATCACAAAACTGTATGAAGTATCATTTTCTTCGACACCAGTTGCCCATTCTCCATCATTGGCTTCCATTTCAAAGTTATAATACAACCAAAAAGCATTTTGACGATAACGATAAATCAGACCTCCAATTTGATGGTAGTAAATCGTATCGTTTACATAGCTTTCATTGCTGATAACCGTCTCTGTTCCGACATCGTACTCATAATAGATTTCAGAAATCACCACTCTGCAATCTTTATTCTCTATTGTCGTGTCTCCAATACAGGTATGTGTTTGAAGCAAAACAGTAGTCGTATCTATCATATTGGCATCCTCAACACCATACCACCACTTCGCCCCAATCGGAGCAAACTCTTGGTATTCCTGCGCCTGCAATTGCAGCAACGAACTACTACAAATTAGAACCAATAGAATTGAGAAAATGTATTGATTTTTCATAGGTCTAAACAGTTGAAAGGTTTTAAAAAAAAAGTCACAACGTTTCTTTTATGAGAGACAAAAGGAAACGACTCAAATAGGTATTTTGGCTAAAATTGGATATAGAATCGGAATTGTTTGGCTATTATTTAGGCATCATTTGAAGGGTTTTAGCGTGATGAAATAAGCTTTGTAAAGCACTTATTTTCAATTGTTTCTTATTATAAATTCAGGTTGATGCTAATTTACAATGATTTAGGAAGAAAAGCAAATGTATTTTGCAGAAGAATGTCAGGTATTTGTTATCAATTTTGAGAACCCTCCTACCACCTTATGAGTAATCGGGGTAAATCACTAATTTACATGAAATTTTCAGCGTATGCCCAAAACAACTCCAAACAATCCAATTCCTTACAAATGGCTGGCTCTTTTAGCGGCTGCAAAGCTCTTGATTCATTTTTTGACAAATGGAGAATATGGTTTTCACCGAGACGAATTTTTGTACATTGCTTTGGGAGAACATTTAGCTTGGGGCTATGTAGAAATCCCTCCTTCAATAGCCGTCATTGCCAATATCAGCCGCAGTTTGTTGGGAGATAGTATTTTTGCGATTCGGTTTTTCCCTGCAATGGTTGGTGCAGCGGGTTTGGTTTTTACAGCATTGATAGCGAGGGAATTGGGAGGTAGGAAGTTTGCACAAGTTTTGGCGGGCTTGGTGTTTCTGGTGTCGCCTGCCTATTTAGGTTCAAATACACTCTTTCAGCCTGTTTCCTTCAATCAATTTTATTGGATAGTGAGTGCCTATATTTTGCTGCGGTGGATCAATCACGAAAACCCTTACAATTGGATTCTCATGGGAGTCGTGATGGGCTTGGCGATGCTCAATAAATATTCGATTCTTTTGTTTGCTTTCGGAATTTTGGTGGGTTTGTTGCTACATCCGAGTCACCGCAAGGCATTGCAGTCAAAATGGGTATATATCGGAATCTTGATTGGAGGTTTGATTTGGCTGCCCAATTTGGTTTGGCAAATCAGCAATGATTTCCCCGAACTGACCCATCTGCAAGAATTGAACGAAAGCCAATTGGTGAATGTCAATGTATTTGGATTTTTGTTGAGTCAGTTGTTGATGCAAGGGCTAAACTGTTGGATTGTATTGCTGGGTTTGGGCTATCTCCTTTTGAAGGATTCCATGAAATCCTACCGCATTTTGGCGTGGATTTACCTCACGATTATTTTCATTTTATTGCTACTCAAAGGAAAAGATTATTACTCCTTGGGAGCTTATCCCATGCTCATTGCAGCGGGCGCTTATGCGATTGAAGTTTTCACAAATCAAAAAAACTGGCGAAAATGGTTGCGCCCTGCAATCGTTGTATGGGGCTTGGTCTGCAATCTTTTTACCTTGCCTTATGCGATTCCTGTTTTACCTGTTGAGGATGCCCAAAAATACATGAGCTACATGGCAGATAATTACGGTTTGGATGGTCCGATTCGCTGGAATGATGGCAAACGGCATGATTTAAAACAAGACTATGCGGATATGCACGGCTGGGAAGAATTGACTGCTTTGGTAGCTTCTATTTATGAACAAATTCCTGAGAATGAACGTTCTGAAACGGCAATTTATGCAGGGAATTATGGACAGGCTGGGGCGATTAACTGGTATGGTCGCCAACACAATCTACCGAAGGCTCACAGCCGAAACAGCAGTTACCGCCTTTGGTGGGACGATTCTTTGAAGCCCAAAAACTTGATTGTCGTGGATGACAGTGACTCAAGAGAGGCTTTTAGAAGCGGATGTGAGTCGATTGAATTGGCAAGGCAATTGAGTCACCCGATTTCGGTAGAAAATGGAACGCATGTATTTTTGTGTAGGAACTTGAATTTTGGTTTTGGAGAGTGGTAGGGAAAACTCAAATACAATTTGTGGGTTAGCACACTGTTTTAAAAGTTTCTTTAGATAGTGAGGTGTAATCTTCGGAGGAACGGAGAAGAGCCTGTGCCGATTACTCGGCATGACATCTCGCTATCGGTCTTGAGATTACACCTTTTCGTTTCACTACAAGATGTCACCTCAAAACCTTAAATTATTTCTGAAACAGTGTATTCGAAGGAGAAATCGAAACTGAACGAAATCCTATTTGAGTTGTAAACACTTCAAAAGAAAAACATGAAATCAATCATATTTGACATTGACGGAACGCTTACCGACACCAAAAAAGTAGACGACAAATGTTTTATGGAAGCATTTGAAGCCGTTTTTGGAATAGACATTCGCCAACAAGATTGGGTAGATTTGAAAAACGTAACTGATTGGGGAATAACGGAAGAAATTATTTTGAGGGAATGGAATCGAGAGCCGACTCTGGAAGAATATGAAAGAATGATTGAAGTCTTTGTTGGAATCCTGCAAAGGGAAAGAAACCACGATTTGAGTCAATTCAAAGAGGTGAAAGGAGCGAAAGATTTTTTTGACCATATCCGCTACGAAACCGACTGGAATATTGGAATCGCCACGGGTTCATGGGAAAAATCGGCTCTTATCAAATTGGATGCCATCGGAATCAATCCAAAAAACATTGCCTTCTCGAATAGTAATCACTACAAATCAAGAGAGGAAATCACCAAACATACGATTAGGCAAATTCAGGAGAAAAATCCCGTTTCCGATTCTGAAATCATCTATTTGGGAGACGGAGCATGGGACTACCGAACCTGCATGAATTTGGGCATTCATTTTATCGGAATTGATATTTTGAAGGACGAAAAACTATCGAAAATGGGCGCAAAAACCGTTTTTTCGGATTATACGAATCGTGAGGCAATTATTGAAGTAATGAAAGGAATGAGTTAGTTTTTATTTCTGAAAATGAACTCATTAGAAGCGGCTTTTCTCATTTCCCAATCATATGCTCCTAATAAAAACCTATCTATTTCAAAGTCCAAACCAATCACTTCAGTTTCTATGCTGAACGTATGGTCTTCTGTATAGAATTTGCAAATAGCATCGTCAGAACATACAAAGTAGACTTTAGCTTGTTTCTCGTACCACTTAATGCATCCATCTGTGATAATCTCTTGGTTTATATGAATAACAACTTCTGAATCAAAGTTGTATATGGTTTCGGTAGAACTTTCATTCTCTGCATAAACAACCGTTTTTTCGAGTTTTTTTATACAACCCTTCATAGAAGCATGTAGCCATTTTCCTACTTTTTTTCCTGACTTGTAAGAGCCTTCTGACCACTTCATATAATGGTCGTAGGAATCCGACGGCTTATTCGCCCAGTTGGTACTGTCCTTTACAAGAACCCAATAGCCTTCCCGCTCTCCATTGTCTAAACAGTTGAGGGTTTTCAATGTAGTGTCAACCATTGGAAAATATCGAAAGTCCCATTCACGGCAGTTTTGTGCAAGTATTGAAGTGGCGAAGAAGAATAAAAGTAAAAAGATTTTCATAAGCGATTAGATTCTTTGAATGATGGATTTTGATAGTCTTTTTTCAAAAAGCCTCCTTCAAGCCCCTCCAAAAAATCATTTACCAAGCCTTTGTAGCGTTCGGTATTGAAGAGTACATCACGGGTATGGTCACTGCCCCAATCCAAGTGATGAAAGGTAGTCGTTTTGGGATTCAAATTTTTAGAAATATTGACGGATTGTTGCGAATTGGTTTCACTATCTGCTTGGGAGTGAATCAAGAGGACAGGTTCTTCAATTTTTGAAGCCGCCTTCAATGCACTCGCATTTCTGTAGTCTATGCCTGCCCGCCAATTGACCATGCCCATCACACCTGCCGAAACAAATTTTACGCCCACTCCATAGTCCCGTATCGCACGCTCAAAAATAGCAGAATACCAATCCTGAAAAGGCGCATCCGCAATGATAAAAGCCACATTTTTGGAATCCGCTCCTGCACTCAACACTGCGGATGCGCCCCAAGAAGCTCCCAGCCAACCGATTTGCTTTGCAGATAAGTTTTTCTCTTTTTGAACCCAGTCCGTAACTGCCAGCAAATCTTTTGCTTCTTTGATGCCGCCCGTTGGATAATCGCCACCGCTTGTACCATGCGCCCTATGGTCATAGAGTACCAAGTCACAACGACAGTCGGTCAATACGGAAGTGTATTTGAGAGAGCCTTCCCAAGTGTCTGTCCATCCATGAGATAGAATCACCGCACAATGGGTTGTGTCTGATTTTTGGAAGTATTTGCCCTTGATTTCTGCTCCATCAAAAGAGGCAGCAGAAAAATCGGAAGGGCTTGGCAGTGAATCCATAAAAGACTCATAGGTTTTGCCCCAAACATTGACAATCCTGGATTTTGTCTGCTCGCTTGAACTGTAAGGGTATAAAATGAGGTTGGACAGTGACCAAGAGAGGTAGCCATATCCGATTGCAAAAATAAGGAGAGATAAGAAGGTGAATCGTTTGATGAATTTCATGCTTTGAATTTCTCAAAACTTTCTTAGAAAACAAAGGGAGAGGTGCTTTTTTATCGTTTTATGACAAATAATGGCTTACCATTTTCTACAAAAAAGAATAGCGAGAGATTTGGAATCTCTCGCTATTCTTTTTTGTTTTTTTGTATCGGCGATTTCAATCGCTGTAGGTGAAGTGTGAAAAATCTTGTAGAACTTGTCAGCGAATGAATTAAAGTTGTGTCTTTCAAAACATTTTTTTCGGTAACGGCGGTTTTAACCGCCGAAGGTATCGTGTGGGAAAAGATTTGATTTGAAAAAATGGTAGAAATCATTCATGCGGACGATTCTCCAAAACAAATAAATCTTGTAGAGCGTGTCAGCGAATAAATTCGCTGCTACATATTTAGTTTTGAATATACAAAATCAATTCACTTTTGCCGTAAGCGGATGTTTCAAACCTTTGTAGCCTGTTAAGTGTACTTTCACTTTCCCAATAGTGACAGGAGATTCAATTAGGACAGGAATTTTGTTGGCATCATCGGTGGCATAAATGACCATTTTGTCATCGCCTCCTTCGCCAAAAGCGTCACTTTCCAACAAATAGGGAGAAAGTTTGATGCAGCGCATTTTGCCCAATTTGGTTCTGACCACTTCCTTGCCCAAGTACCGAAAATAAACAGGTTTGATTTTTTCGCTCGTAAATAGGTCAATGTGAACCGTTTCACCCTCTTTGAATTTGGAGAAATCAAGCGAACGGGTATAGTACAAAATCGAAACAATGTCTTGAGCGCAAGTCGGAATCGAAACTTCCTCGTTTTTGGTTTTCACCTTACCTTGTTTGATTCGGTAGTTGACATTTGCCTTGTTGTTGTCGTGGAAAAATTCGTATTGAGTTTGTTCTGAATATTTCCCTTCGTTGATGTCCAAAGAAAATTTCACAGGACGCATACTTTCTTTGTCGATATAGGTCTCGTAGTTGTCGTTCACTTCATAGAACCAATTGAAGGCAGAAGCAGTCCGACCTACACATTTTGCATGGTAAGTAGGTTTGCCTTTGTAGTCGGTTTCATTGAGCAGGAAGGTGGCTTTTCCTGCATTCATATTGATGGCAGACCACTTGTAGTTGATTTTGTAGGTAAGCGATTCTCCCACCTGAAACGTGTTGAAATCCATGTGTGCCCCACAAACCTCATTTCGATGACTTGTGTTTTTGTTGCCAGTTGCCACACTGCTGCTCGATAAAATGAATGCACAAATCGCCAAAAACAAGAACGATTGAAGACCAAATATTCTTGAAGAAAAGGGTTTGATGCGTGTCCAAACTGTATGGAGGAAAGAGGAATTTTTCATATCACGTTATTTTATTTTTGCATCCAAAGGATGCGCTAAGTTTTCGTATTCGCTTAAATAGGCTTTGCCCCAACCCACCCGTAAAGGGGATTCGATATAGAGCGGAAGTTTGTTCTCATCGTCACTTATCCAAATGACCATCGTTTCGCCGCCTTCTCCAAAGGCATAACTCGAAATCAACAAAGGTGCAAATTTGAGGCACCTGAATCTACTCGCACCGCCCACTTTTATTTTCAATTCATCCTTGCCGAGGTATCGAAGATGGACATCATAAGATTTTCCATCCAAAAATATATCTACAGGAATGGTATCTCCAATGGTTAAATTGCTGTTTTTGAAGTCAAAAGCACGGGCATAATACAATGCCGACAACATATCTTGGGTACAAGATTTG
>JBGCDY010000967.1:0-2478 GCA_045105835.1 Chitinophagales bacterium | reverse complement strand
TTATACGATTTTGTCAAAGAACTTGGTTCTGCTAATAAAGTGTTCATGTGTTCTTCGTTTTCTGGAAAAAACTAAATTTACACATCTCTATACTTTTTAGCAGAACCTTTTTTGTAGTACGATTATTTAAACACGCCATTTATTTGTGCTCTTTTGCAAGGAGAGCTTAAAATCTTTTATCGTTACAAACAACAAGAGCCCCCGTTGCAAATCTACTCAAGTATCAAAGAGTAGCAGCACATCGAAAACCAAAATCATTGTATTGTTTATCAGCGGGAACACTGCTCCTTGCAGCACAACGTGAAAAACGAATTCGGTGCCGCCAAGAACCTCCACGAGAGGAATAGCGATGTCCACTCTCGGCACCTTTAGGGTTTCGGTACTCAGAAACCTCGTAGTAGGAAGCATCGTAAAAATCTGAACACCACTCGTGAACTCCCGCAGACATATTGTACAAGCCAAAACCATTCGGTACTTCTACTCCAATCGAATCAAGTTCCGCATTGCGTCCACCCAAATGGTTTTCGGGTAATTCATTTCCCCAAGGATATTCAGAAGCCTTCAATCCACCCCGAGCAGCTTTTTCCCTTTCTGCCTCCGTAGGAAGTCGAAAGTTTCTTCCCAATCTATCAGACAACCACTTACAATAGGCATTGGCATCGTACCAATTAATGCCCACAACAGGCTGGTCAGGATGACTAAACTTAGGCGCATTCCAAAAGGGAGGTGTTTTGTAGGCAGTTAGTTCTAAAAAAACAGCATATTCCTTATTGGTCACAGGGTATTTGGCTATTTCAAAAGCATCTACCCATACTTGGTGAATGGGTCTTTCGTTTGCCGCTCCATTATCACTTCCCATCAAAAAATTACCTTCAGGAATGAGTAGCATTTGTGGATTACTCCAAGTAGGCAGGTTTCTATTCATGAAATCATTAAATTTATTTTTAAATCAAAAATAGCCTCTCCACTTCATTGAATCATGAAATAGAGAGGCTATCTAATAGTTAAATGCTAAATAATATTTACTACATATCTGGCGGCTCTAAATCAAATTGTGTATAATTCTTGGCAATAAAAGAACTCCATTTCTCTGGTGTTTCTTCCTCCGAAAAAATAGCTTCTACAGGACAGGCATCTACGCATAATCCACAATCTATACATTCTTCTGGATGAATGTATAATTGTTCCCAATTGTCCTCATCTGCTCCATAGATACAATCCACAGGGCAAACATCTACACAAGCTGTGTCTTTGACTCCAATACAAGGTTCAGTAATAATGTACGTCATATTCGTTGTGTTTGGTGATGAAATAAAGAATTGTTAATTTTTGATGTTTAAGTTTTGATTTTTAGATTAGGGAATTACCGCTGCCTTTTTTATAATAGCCAGTTGCTCAACCACTTTTTGAGCAATGTCCATGAATGCTTTGCTGCCAATGGGTTCCTCTCGTAAGACAATCGGTTTGCCTTCATCGCTAGCTTTGCGAATACCTTGAACAATGGGGATTTGTCCCAATAATGTGCTATTGCTCATTTCCGCCAAACGCTTGCCACCACCTTCTCCAAACAGGTAATATTTGTAGTCTGGAAATTCTTTGGGCGTGAACCAAGCCATGTTTTCTACAATCCCTAAAATGGGTATATTGATTTTGGGGTTTAAAAACATATTCATCGCTCGTTCCACATCTACAACTGCTACTTCCTGTGGTGTAGTCACCAAAACCACTCCTGCAATCGGAACAGTTTGTATCAAAGCAATCTGAATATCTCCTGTACCAGGGGGCAAATCTACAATCAAGTAATCCAAAGAAGGCCACAATACATCATTGCAAAACCGCTTGATAGTCCCTGCCAAACGAGGTCCTCGCACCACAATTTCTTGACCTGGTGGCACGATACAACCGATGGAAATCACGGATAGTCCATGTGCTTCCAAAGGCAACATTCTGGTTTTGCCATACACTTTTTGACCTTGAGGTACTTGCCCTTGCAAACCCAGCATCGTAGGAATGGAAGGACCATATAAGTCCGCATCCATCAAACCCACTTTTGCGCCCATTTTTTGAAGTCCCAAAGCCAAATTGGTCGCCACAGTGGATTTTCCAACTCCTCCTTTGCCCGAAGCTACTGCAATGATGTGTTTTATTTGAGATGAATTTTTATTGGATAGGGGAGATTGACCCGTATTGGTAAAATGGATATGCACTTGAGCATCGGAATAAACGGCTTGAATATTATTTGTACAAGCAGTATGAACAGCAGTCTTGGTCGCATCATCAATATTCGAAAGGACTAAGCTAAAACTTATATGAAACAATAGTCCGTGCAAAATTAGGATTAGAAAAAGTTAAAAAAAGGTCGTAAAGTTAAGTTCTGACACAACAACTAAACGACCTATGGTGAGTATTGCAAAAACACTCGAAACAATATTGGGAAAATTTCCTGAATTAGGCAAACCTCAAAAGAAGTTTCTCATA
>JBGCDY010000966.1:0-6618 GCA_045105835.1 Chitinophagales bacterium | reverse complement strand
CCAACTACTCATGAGTCAATAGTTCAACCTTCTTCAAAAGTTTTTATTCTTTTGAAGAAGGTTATTTTTTTATCGTAAAATAAAACACACTGCCCGCTCCAAGTTTAGATTCTACCCAAATTGTTCCTCCCAAGGTCTCAACGGCTTTTTTACAAATTGCCAAGCCAATGCCTGTACCTTGAGAGTCATTATTCTGCAATCGTTGAAAAGCCCTAAAAATCCGTTCTTGGTGGCTAAGGTTGATTCCGATCCCATTGTCAGTAATCGAAAACTGGTAGTTATCTTTGTTTTCTAAGCAATGGATTTTGATATTCGCAGGTTTGTTAGGAGATTTAAATTTCAAGGCATTGGAGAGTAAGTTCTCAAACAGTAGGCGAATAACAGGCATAGAAGTTTGAAAAATAGGAAGCCCATTTTCTTCAATATGCGCTTGACTTTCTGCAATCTCCAAATCTAACGATTCTTTTACCTCCTTCCATATTTCCGCAGAGTCTACCTTTTGAAAACCCTCCTCTTCGATTTTCTTTTCCAAGGTCGTATAATCCAGCAAATCTTTGAGCAGGCGGTTCATATACTGGGCACTGTTGCCTATTTGTGAGACAAACATCTGCATTTCCTCATCCATTTTCCCTTTATAAGTAGCCACCAATAAGTCAGTGATGCCATGAATATTGCACAGAGGCTCTCGCAAATCGTGGGAAACGATAAAGGCAAATTCTCGTAATTGTTGGTTTTGAAGGGTCAGTTTTGCAGTACGTTTGGCGACTGTTTCTTCCAATTGAAGGTTGATTCTTTCCAATTCCTTTTTGCCCTTTAGCTCGATTTCCCTTTTCTCCAATTCAAGTTCTTGTATTTTTATCTTTTGCTCTTTTTGAGCTACCTCATGTTTGATGTGCAAACGTTCGGTAGTCTCCATTCTTTCTTTTTCATTTTTTTGGGTATTGAAGTCAATTTGTTTTTTTTGATAAAAAGCAATTTGTTTCCAATTTTTGTCCAATTCATAGTAGGCTATCAATAAATGACAAGCATTTAATTGGGTTCGCAGATGATTGGTTTCAGGGCTTTTTATCTTTTCTTCTAAATAATTGACAGTGGCCCCAATATCAATGTGTAAGAGCAATTCTTCTACAACAGGTTTTGGGGCTGACTCTCTGCATCTCAGATACAAGCCTATTAGAGCATTGTGATACAAATGAATAAAATATGTGCCTTTCAGTTCTTTTGCTAACTCATTCAGTTCTTTGAGTTTCGGTAAAACGTCGTCATATTTACGCAATTCTCCCAAAGTAATCACGAGGTTGGCTGTAATATAGGCGCTATTCATAAGAATCCCCGAAGTGTGTCTCAATTCATAAGCCTCTTCTAAGTATTCTAAGGCCTTTGGATGATTCTCCGAATTGCTGTAGTTTGAAGCCAAATTAGACAAAGCTATGGCTCTCTCATCTGATGGGCTTAGTAGGAGTGCATTCTCAAAGCATTCAATAGCTTTTGAGCTATTGTAGATTGATTGATAAACGGAGCCTAAACAAGTGTGGGCTCTGTATTCTAACAATTCGAATCCATTTTGTTGACTAAGTTGAAGGGAACTAAAGAGCAAGGGCATTGCCTTTTCTGGATTTCCTATCGCTTTGTAGACAAGAGCCATCCAGTTTTGTGTGCCTATTTTTTTTTCTATATCGGTGTGATTTTCAAATATTTGCAAGGCCTTTTCAAAAAAACTCAATGAAAGCGTGTAGTTCTTCCCTACATGATGCCCCACTCCTATCACCGACCATATTCCTGCCTCTTGTAATTCGTTTATGTTCTCTTTGCAGTCTGCATAGAACGCCTCAATCATACCTAGTCCTTCGGTAGGATTATGGAGACATACCTTCTGAATTTTCCTCAGTGATTCTTTGAAGTCTTCTCTAGTATCGGGGGGAGACGGAAGTTTTGTATTCATATTCGGTGAACTTGTGGATGTAGAGAGGCTTACGGCTCTCAATTACGTCAAGTTTGGTGCAAAAATTATACCACTGAACAAAGTAAAAGTAAGTGGCGAATAATTTGATACTAAATAGCTTGTTTGCCCAACTTGGGTAGCTCAAAATAAAACGTACTTCCTTTTCCCAATTCGGATTCTACCCAAATAGTCCCATCCAAGATTTGAACCGTTTTTTTACAAATCGCCAAGCCAATGCCTGTCCCTGTATAGCCATATTTTTCCAATCGCTGGAAAGCCATAAAAATACGTTCTTTATGGCTTTTGTCCATTCCGATGCCATTGTCTTTGATAGCAAACCGATAGACATTTGCTTCTTCAATACAGGTGATTTTGACTTTGCAAACTTTATCTGGAAACCTGAACTTCAAAGAGTTGGAAAGCAATTGTTCAAATAAAATACGAATGGCATGAACAGAGGAATAAAGGACAGGAAGTTGGTCTACTTCAATTTGAGCCTTAGATTCTGCAATCTCCAATTTCAGTGCGTTTTTCGCACCTTGGAGAACTACCATAGCATCTATTTTTTGAAAACCCTCCTCTTCGATTTTCTTTTCCAAGGTCGTATAATCCAGCAAATCTTTGAGCAGGCGGTTCATATACTGGGCACTGTTGCCAATTTGTGAGACAAACATCTGCATTTCCTCATCCATCTCACCCTCATAAGTAGCAACCAATAAATCGGTAATGCCATGAATATTGCACAGAGGCTCTCGCAAATCGTGGGAAACAATAAAGGCAAACTCTCGCAATTGTTGGTTTTGGAGGGTCAGTTTTGCAGTACGTTTGGCGACTGTTTCCTCCAATTGATGGTTAATTTTTTCCAATTCCTTTTTGCCCTTCAGTTCGAGTTCCCTTTTCTCCAATTCAAGTTTCTGTATTTTTATCTTTTGTTCTTTTTGAGCCACTTCATGCTTGATATACAAACGCTGTACGGTCTCCATTTTTTCCTTTTCAAACTTTTTGGCATTCAGTTCATTCCCTTTTCTCTCATATCGCCAAGCTTCCTTCCAATTTTCAAATACTTCATGATAAGCACTCAACAATTTAGCAGACCTGATTTGAATTTTAATGTTGTCTGTATTTTCAATAGAGTCATTTATGTTTTTTAGAATTTCGGCTATTTCAATTTCTGCCATGATTTGCTTAAACACCTCCAAATCAGTTCTTTTGACACACTCAATATACATACTCAGCAAACAAGCATTGTAAAGGTTGTTGAAAAAAGTATTTTTGAGTCCATCTGCGAAGGTATTTAGTTCCTTGATTCTTTCAAGCACTTCTTCATAGCGCCCCAAGTCTCCCAATGTTCCAATCATATTGGAAACAATAAACCCCTTATACAACAGTCTTTTGCTGATTTTATTCAGTTCATAGGCCTCCAATAAGTATTCAAGAGCTTTTTCATGCTCTCCTAAACTGCTGTAATTGGATGCCAAATTGGAGTAAGAAATATCCTTATTATGCGTTTTAATCTCAAGCGACTTTTCGTAATACTCAATAGATTTCAATGCATTACCTACATAGCCATAAATCATTCCCAAGTTGGAATAAACCCTACCTTTTACACCTACCAGTGCTTCTTGCTTACTTGAATCTTGTTTTTCTATAAGTTCGAGTGATTGAAAGTGTATATCCAAAGCCTTGTCTGTATCACCAACCGAATGATAAATCAAACCTTTCCAGTTTTGGGCATTTGCAATTCCCTCTGTGTGATGATGTGCTGTATATATTTCCAATGCTTGATTCAACACCTTCAGGCCTTTGGGATAGTCTTTTGAAACATAGTAGCCAAAGCCAATAGTCGCCAAAGCTTGTGCTTGTAAGATGATTTTCCCATGCCCTTCTGCTTCTTTATAGAGTGCTCGTGCCAATTTGATTCCTTCAATTGGATTACTTGAACAAATAAAATCAGCATTATTTATATTCTTCTGGAGACGTTCTTCAATAGTACCTACTTGGGGGCTATCTGTTTGCATGATATGTGGATTTCTAAGGATATTCAAGTTCTTCTACGGTTTAAGTGCAAGAATGATACCATAAGAGAGCAAATTAATCACATGAATAACTATTGATAAAAAGAATGAATACAAAACGACTTGTTTTGCACACATTCCCTTTAACTAACTTATAATGAAAATCATATAGATTATTTTTTCCTTAAAAAAAAATTGTAATAAAGATAATAATAAAATTAAAAATTCACTTCAATAGTAGGCTTTCTAAAACGAGAATCACTCATTATTTAGGTACTGTAAAATAGAATACGCTGCCCACTCCAAGTTCAGATTCTACCCAAATCGTTCCCTTCAAAGTATCCACAGCTTTTTTACAAATTGCCAAACCAATACCTGTACCTTGGTAATCATTCTTCTGCAATCGTTGGAAAGCTCTAAAAATGCGTTCCTGATAGATCGGAGCAATCCCTACTCCATTGTCAGAAATCGAAAATTGATACATTCCTGCCTTTTCTATGCAGTTGATTTTGATTCTAACCGTTTTGTTTGCAGACTTAAATTTCAAGGCATTGGAGAGTAAATTTTGAAATAGTAGGCGAATAGCAGCCATAGAAGTTTCAAAAATGGGGAGCGAACTTTCTTCAATTTCCACTTGATTTGCTGCAATCTCCAAGTCCAAAGATTGCTTGACCTCCTTCCACATTTCCGCAGAATCCACTTTTTGAAAACCTTCCTCTTCGATTTTCTTTTCCAAGGTCGTGTAATCCAGCAGGTCTTTGAGCAAACGATTCATGTATTGTGCGCTCATGCCAATCTGGGAGACAAAAATCTTCATTTCCCCTTCCATTTTCTCCTCATAAGTGCCTACCAGCAGGTCTGCAATACCATGAATATTGCACAAAGGCTCTCGCAAATCGTGGGAAACAATAAAGGCAAACTCCCGTAACTGTTGGTTTTGAAGCGTTAATTTCGCAGTACGTTTGGCGACCTTTTCCTCCAATTGAAGATTGATATTCTCCAGCTCTCTTTTCTTATCCAATTCCAGTTCCTTCTTTTCCAACTCCAACTGCTGAATCTTTATTTTCTGCTCTTTTTGGGCCACCTCATGCTGAATATGCAGCCTTTGAGTCGCCTCCATTTTATCCTTCTCAAATTTTTGGGTATTCAACTCGATGAGTTTCTTTTGAAAGATACTCACCTCCTTCCAGTTTTCCAATTGTTCGTAATAAGATACCAAAGAAAAACAAGTACTGGTGTTTATTTGCAGATTATCAGAGCTCTCCAAGGTATTTCTCATTTGCAAAATGACCTCATCCACTTCAATTTCTGCAAGGATTTCTGATGCTATTTCGACAGAAGAAGCAATAGAAAGAAACTTGATGTATGTCTCTACCATACAACCATGGTACACATTGTTGAAAAAAGTCTGCCTCAATTCCCCAACAAAACCATTCAATTCTCTCACCCTTTGAAGTACCTGCTCATAATCCTCCAAATCAGTATAGACTGCAATCATATTCGATACAATGAGTCCACGATAGAGTATCTGACTATCCATTTTATTCAACGCATAAGCCTTCAACAAGTATCCGAGAGCTTTTTCTGGTTCTTTGATTTCGTGATAAGTAGCCGCAATATTTGAAAGAAGAATTGCCTTGTTACCTTTCACAAAATGAATGGATTGTTCAAAATACTCTATCGCCTTGCGTTTGTCTCCCATCATCGAATACACCAGCCCCAAATTAGAGTAAGTTCTTCCCTTCAATGAATCCAATTGGTGTGTCTCAACCATTTTGACGCACTCAAAAAACAATGCCAAAGCTTCGTCCAATCGCCCCAAATCATGGTAAACCAAACCCCGCCAGTTTTGAGTATTTGCCACTCCGATAATAGAATCATGCGCTTCAAAAATAACCGTCGCCAAATCCAATTTTTCCAAGGAAGCAGAGTAATTCTTCGCCAAATAATAAGCCAAGCCCATGTGAAGCAATGCTTTGGCTCGGAGAAGGTCGCTTCCATGTGTTTCCGCCTTCGCATACAAAACCTCTACCATTTTGATTCCCTCGATGGGGTTACTCGAACAAATACCCCTAGCCTTGGTCAATTCTTCTTCAAACTTTGAGTCGAAATCAGTATTTGTAGAAAGAGTAGTTTGCATAATTTGAACAGAGTTGATTCTTTACTAGACCATTTTGGGATTCAATTTACTATACGATTATTGGGCAAGAATGATACCATAGCGAGCAATTCGTATATAAATTGACAAACCTATGATGAAAAAAATTAAGGTGAGGTAATGATTTTGAGGTTTCAAAAAACCTGGTTAAGAAGTTGTTTTTTCATTTTAATGCTCAATTTTCATTCGTAGTTCAGGAACTTTTTCTTCCTCCAATCAGTTTACCATACATCTCTAATACAAAACGGTAATTGGTGCAGTTTTACATTCCTACAAAAACCACCAACCAACTGTTTAAACATACTTCAATGAGAATCCTCTAAATTTAATCACAGATTTCGCTGCTAATACAACAAATACAGTTTGATAATCATCAAATGGTGTCTCTATGTGCGAAATACTGGATTTCCCCTCTTTTCCTTTTCAATTTATGAATCGTTTTTTTTCGGTAACGGCGATTTCAATCGCTGCAAGAAATGATGTGAAGACATCTTCATTTTGAA
>JBGCDY010000965.1:0-1746 GCA_045105835.1 Chitinophagales bacterium | reverse complement strand
CTCTATCAATCCAGGGGGGCTACTTACCGAAAACACTCTGCCTTCGAGAGGAGGAAACGAGAACGATGATATTACGGGAGGAGAGACTGATAATGATACCGATAATGTAACCGACGCTATAGAGGTAGGAAAACCAAATAGTATTCTTGATGAAATTGTCGCTTATCCAAATCCTGCAATCGAACGCATCAATGTATTGATTCCATTGACGGATGAATTGGTGAGAGTGCGGTTGATTAATTTGGCAGGACAGTCTGTTTCAGATCAAACTGCTTCGGGTAACAGTAGATTGGTTTTGGAGACCTACCATTTACCAGAAGGTGTTTATTTATTAGAGTTTACGGGGGATACAAAACAAGTTTACAGAAGAACTTATATCAAAAAATAATAAATTTTTTAGCATTTATTTGTCAACCGATCCCCTCTAAGCCATCCCGAATTTCGGGGTGGCTTTTCTTATTTTGGTCAAGAGTGAAGAAGATTAAAGCCGCTTCAATCAAAACAATTCAAGTGTTCAGGTGCTTAATGATGGAGGCAAATCATCATTCACAAAATAATAATACAACAAATATGCAGTCGAAAGTAGCCATCGTCACGGGCGGAAATGCAGGAATAGGCAAACAAACAGCCATTGGTTTGGCCGAAAAAGGGATAAATGTAGTTTTGCTTTGCCGCAATGAGCAAAAGGGGAGAGCAGCACAAAAAGAGATTCAAACCGAAACGGGAAACCCCAATGTAGACCTAATTCTCTGTGATTTGGCATCCTTAGAAAGTGTCCAAAGAGCTGCAAATGAATTTCGGAGCAAATATGACCGTTTGGATTTGCTCATCAACAATGCAGGTTTGTTCACCGACTACCTGAGCAAAACCCAAGATGGCTTCGAAACCCAATTCCAAGTCAATCACCTATCCCATTTTTACCTCACACAATTGTTGTTGGATCTACTCAAAAAATCAGCTCCTGCCCGAATAATCAATGTGTCTTCGGCAGCACATCGAGGCAAAAACATGGATTTTGGAAACCTACCTTATGGACAAGAAAAATACGATGGTTTGGATGTCTATGGACAAAGCAAACTGGCGAATGTACTGTTTGCCTACGAACATACACGCCGCTTCCAAGAGGATGGTATCACTTCTTTTGCGTTACATCCTGGTGTTGTTCGCACCCAAATTGGTGTGAAAAACACCAAAGGTTGGGTTAGTTGGGGGTGGAAAATACTCACTTCTCTGCCGATACTTACCATCTCCGAAAAACAAGGTGCAGCTACGAGTTTGCATGCTGCCCTTTCTCCAGAACTGGAAGGCATAGGCGGTAAATACCTCAAAAACAGCAAGGTGATTAAATCAACCAAACAGTCTTATAATGAAGAGACTGCAAAGGAGCTTTGGGCTTTGAGCGAAAAATTATTGAAGGAAAAGATGGGGTGAATTGAAGACTTCAAAAAAAAAGATTCTGTATAAACCGTTTTGTAGGCGTTGAATGTCTCATACTGAGAATAAAATCTTTTTTAAAGAAAGAAATGCTCAATAATGGTGGATTTCGAAACCCACCGTTATTGAGCATTTATCATCATTCATTATTTTCAGAGAACAAAAATCAAATATAAAATTTAGTATTTTTGCCCATCTTCATAAGTAAAACACAATAAAACAACACAATGGCAGCAACAAAAACTGTATCTATAGACTTGGGTTTCAAAGCTCCCGACTTCAATTTGTTGGACACCGTATCTGGTGAGTATA
>JBGCDY010000964.1:0-2575 GCA_045105835.1 Chitinophagales bacterium | reverse complement strand
CCACGTTGTTTTTGATGGAGGAGGCAAAACTATTACCGACCCCAAGGATGGAAGCCAAGTCAAGAATGTCAAAAATGTTCAATACGTTGCCTATATTTCGGACAAGGAGAATGAAGATGCAGATGGCAAATCCTATGGGCTTTACAATATCGATCATACACTTTATTTGAGTAGCGATACCTACTTGACGGCCAAATACATCAAAAAAAAGGAAACAACTCTAAACAAGGGCATAAAAAAGCCAGAAAAAGACAGTCCTGATAAGGTGGGTACTTCTGTACATGAGCTTTTTCATGCTATTGAGAATGCTTATATGGGCGACGAACAATTTAGAGGTGGAAATAAATACGATTGGATGACGGAAGGAATGGCGGATGCAGTAATCTTGGCTTATCAAAAGAAAATGTTTGGAGGAAGTGGTTCAAACCTCATCAAACAGCAATATTCCAAAAACGACCGTTACTACGATTATCCCCTACACGAACCCAAAGATGTAAACGATAATTCTTGTGGAGAGTGTTATTCCACTCGAATATTTTGGTACACATTGGGGGAAATAATACGTTCGGAGGACAACATCGCCTACCTTCATGATGTGCTCTCTGAAGATATGAAACCCAACGCAGGTATTGATGCCCTACACAAAACGCTGCAAAAATACAAGGACGAAGGATTGTATCACTACTATCCTGAATTCATACGAAAAAAGAACAATAGAAAATGGATAAGAGGTCTCTACGACAATCCTGTAATTGAAACATACACCTTCAATAACCAAAAACAAAAAAAGACACACACAGGAACAGCCAAAAAAATTGCTACCAATGCCTATGGTTTTGTGGTCAAGATGCCTGCCAACAAAGTAGCAGGAGTTAGGATTGCTTTCGAAACTGACAACCCTGATTTGCATTTGATAGTCAATGAGGAACGATTCGATTTGCCCAAAGAAATCTCACTCACCGAAGAACGAAACATCTTCCGAACCACCGTCACCAAAACCGATACTTTTTATGTAAGGGTTGCTAACGTTGCACCCAATCCTGGCGAAAGCGTGGATAAGAACTACAAACTAACGGTAGAGCTCACGCCCATTGACCCCTGTAGTGGTGACCTAATGCTCTCTACCATTCACCCTCACTTCATAGAATCTGCAAAAGCTACCTCCGAAATGACCGATCAACTTTCGGGTTTGATAGGAATGCAAAGCGGAGGACAATTCACAGGTTTGGCGAATATCATCAAACCAGCTGCTGAATTTGAAAGGGATTTTGAGCCTGTCGAGGGAATGCACCCGAGCAAAGGAAATCTGGTTTTTACGGGTTTGGTGAGTGATAGGGGAGATGCCTGTGTGGACCACATCGGAACGAATCCTATGCTCGACGTGGCAGGAGAAGATGGTGAGATGGACGAAGCTGCAATGGAAGGCAGGTTGGAAGATATGTTCAAAGACATGCAAAATATGTCGCCCGAAGAAATGGAGAAAATAATGCAAAAAACCATCAGTATCACCGACCAAATGCTGAAAGGTGCTCCCCAGTTGGAGGACGAAACCATGCTGGGTGAAATGATGGAAAGCATTGCAGGAACAGAAGGAAGCACATTATTGAAAATCTATTCCCCGAATGCCCTTTCTTGGCAATTGGATATTATTGCAGATGCTCGTAGTTTTAAGCATGGAGGAGTCGGTGGTTGGAGAGCCAATTCTGCCGCCCAAATTTTTATAAAATTGAAGGGAATTTCCCCCAGTCAATTGGAAGAAAAGAAGTCCTATGAGGTAGAAATGGTGTTGGAATCAGCAGATGATGAAGCAGAACTGGAGGCTTACCTGTCTTGGAACGGAAGAGAGCATTTACTGCCCAAAGAGGAAGACGATTTGGTACAAAGCATTGCCTTTGAAGGGAAAACGAATACGGTCTATCTCAACAAAATCACAGGAACGGTGACCATTACCAAAATCACAGGAGCAGACGTTCAAGGTACACTCAACCTTATTGGCTATGGCTACAAGGAGGTTGAACAATCCGAGTTTACCTACGATGACAAAAACCGCATTGATGGGGATACCATCTAAGACACGGACACGACCACAGGCTCGATAAAAATTACAGGTACTTTCAAGGCTCCCGCAGTGGCAGAGGTGACCAGGGTTGGAAAGATGATTTCGCATACTAAGAAGGTGAAATAGGAGATACTCAAAAAAATACTGGAAAGAGCTAAATTGCACAATAGCGGTGGGTTTCGAAACCCACCGCTATTGAGCAATTTAGCTCTTTCTTAAAAAACGTGAGTTTTGGATAATACTTAAAAAAAACAATTTGTTAGTTTTTTGTGAGTAGCTCTGTTTGTAGAAAATAGCTAAGGATATTCCTTAGCGCCTTTAGTCTGAATAATTCATAAACTTCAATATCTTAGTGGAAATTTTTTAAACTGACTTTGCTATCCCTTATAAAATCCCCTCAACAATCCACAAAAAACAATACAATGCCAAACCTCCAAAATTTCCTATCCCTCGTCAAATTCTCCCATACGATTTTCGCCCTGCCCTTTGCGATAATCGGCTTCTTTTTGGCGACAC
>JBGCDY010000963.1:0-3615 GCA_045105835.1 Chitinophagales bacterium | reverse complement strand
TTCCGTATGTAGGTCTTTGTTTCCTCTTTCACTTCAAAAAAATCTCATTCTATAAAACAGGAAAAAATGCACTCTTTTTTTTGTTGGGAGCTGCAATAAGTGGCAGTTTACTTTTGCCGACTTACTTCAAATATGGCATTGCAGGAACAGGAAGTATTGAAGCAAATGTCGTACTTCACTTGGAACACCTGGGGCAATTGGGCAAAATTATGATGCACTTTTTTTCTTTTTCAAGTTTTGAAATTAGTGCTTTCACAGGTTCTAATCTCAACTATCGGCTACAATTTTTGCAGTCCTATCCTTGGTTTGCCCCCTTTACCCTCCTGCTTGTACTTATTGGTTTTTTGCAGATAGCACACTTGTTTGTTTCCTTTTTCAAAAACCCTGCATTAAACTCCACTGAGGGAAAGCGGGTCAAATGGTTTACCATAGGTAGTATTGGGTGGATAACGTTCAGTTTTGTATTTTCAATAAAAGGGCCTTCTCCCCATACTTTTTATGTAATTTTGCCTGTGAGTATGCTATATGCTTTTTTCTGTTGGCAAACACTTTTGTCTACACCTTTTTGGAAAAAAATGGCGGCAGCGACACTCATTTTGGGAATTGTATTCCACCTTCACTTGGCTCACAATAATTTCAAACACCATTCCTTATATAAAAATCGAAGCATTCCTCAAAAAGCAATTGACCAAAAAAATCATAAAATTCTGGGCAATAGACGTTCAGAAGATTGGGGGTGTTGTTATTGAAGAGAGGAATAATTCAAGAATAGATGACAAATTTTGTGGAGGCTCTAAAGACTACAATAGTCTGATTTCATAAAAGAATAATTATTAGCAAAATAGCACGCTAATTTTCTAAATGATAGACTATTGTAGTCTCAGTTCACAACTTTAGTCAAAGAACCGTAAAGTATTGATTGTAGGATTCGTTTTGGTTTTTATTCTTATTTCAGTTTTCCTTCATTGTTAAGCATTGAAGGCAAGCTCTTTGGAATAATATTTGAAATGTAGTACATTTAGTACTAATTTGAGACAGACATTGAAGTATGAATCGAAAATCATTTAATTTTCAGCATTTTATACTACAAATCACCCGTTTACTTTTTTAGATGCCAACCAATATCTACCCACACACTCTCTTGATTTCCTTAAAACGTATATAATAAAACATGAGAAAACTACTATACCTATTTTGCTTTGTATGTCTTACACACATGGCACTATATGGACAATCTGAAGGAACGCTTCAATTAGAACAAATACGCAGTTTTACTTTTTCTAACAAGGGAAATGTAGAGTTTTTGACCTTCAATAAAAGAGGGAATCGAATCGCCAGTGTAGGCTACGGACATGTCATCAATATTTGGGATGCCAATTCGGGCAATCTCATCCAAAGCCTTCAGGGACATGAGGATATCATCAATCATCTTGTATTCAACAAAGATGGCAATCAGATTGCGAGTGCTTCCAATGATGGCACCATCAAACTGTGGGATTTAGAAACAGCAAGAGAAATTCAGTCTTTTAAAAATCCGATACACTTCAAACAGAAAGCAGCTTACTTTGTAATCTTCAGCCCAGATGAAAAGTACTTGTATTTTGGTGGTAAAAATGCCAAATTGAGTACAGCAGAAATTGGTAGCAAGGCATTGCCCGAAGTCTTATTTTTGGGAAAATACCACACGACTTCCGCTTCTTTGTCTCCTGACCAAAAAACAATGGTTTTTGCTTGTGGCAATAGATTGCATTTTTTGAATTTTGCGACGGGAGAAATTGAAGAATCCGCAGCGAATGGTGGTCACTACATCAACGACATCAAGTTTTCGCACGATGGCAAAACTTTGGGTGGTTGGAGTGAAGAAGGTAGTTTGAGGTTTTGGAAATACCCCAACCACAAAGAAAACTGGCACATTCCAGCAGGTGATAAGGATTACAGTTACATCAGTTTTTCGACAGATGACCAATTGATTGCACATGGAAATGCGGCCAACATGTTTAAGATTTGGAATGTCAAGGAAAGGAAGCTGGAATTGGTGGCTGCGGGTCACCAAGGAAAAGTCAAAACATTGGCATTCAGTCCAAATGGCAAATACATTGCCAGTGGTGGTTATGATGGAAAGGTGATACTTTGGGCATTGAACTACACTCCAAAAGAAGAACCTAAGGAGGAAAAACCTGAGCCTGTTGTAGAAGAAAAGCGTAAGCCGATTACGCCTCCTAAAGTAATGACCGCTTCTATTACGCCTCCTAAAGTAAGCACTCCAAAGCCTCCTATCAAAAAACCGCTACCCAAAAAACCTGAGCCTAAAATAGAAATCGCAAAAGAAATTCCCAAGCCTGAACCTAAAGTCGAATTGGTAAAGGAAATTCCTAAGCCTGAACCTAAAGTTGAGGTGGTAAAAGAAACTCCTAAACCCAAGCCTGAACCTAAAGTAAAAAAGGTGCTTGTGAAAAAAGCAAAACCTGCTTATGCAATTGATTTAGGTGAGAATGGTATGGTGAAATCTATCAATAGAAGAATCGTGAAGTTAGTTGGAACGCTCAAAATATCTGGCAATCAAGTCGTATTGGACACTTGGGACGATGGCGTGGTAGACGGTGACAAAATTTCGGTGTTTTTGAATGGTGAATGTATCTTAGACAAGTACGAACTTTTGGCTGGTAAGAAGCGCATTAATGGCACCATCAACCCTTCAATCGACAATTACCTGATTGTCTATGCTTACAATGTCGGACCTAAGGCTCCTGCAATTGCAGCATTGGCAAAAGAAGGCGCAGAAGAATCTGACAAAATCAGAATGACGGCAGATTACAGGTATTGTGAGGCATTGAAGATTATTCAAGAATAAAATGAGGGCATTTTCTACTAAAGAAGTGAGAAGACAGAAATGGGATGTGAGAAGTGAGCCTTCAAATTCCTACCAGAAGGTAAGCTTCAAAAGTCTTTAGAAGAAATTATTCATTAGGCATTACTCATACAAAGAATCCCCTATCAATGAAGTTCATTGATAGGGGATTCTTTGTATAATTCATCTTTTTATGTCTATTGCAGTACTGTCTTACTGTGTGGCTATTTATTTTCTATTCAAATAAAGCAACCCAAACCCAAGTAGTCAACCCAATTTAACCGTAGTGAGTTTGCTTCAACCAATAGGAGTTCATTTCATTTTTTAACTTGCCTATCCTTTTTTAGAGAAAATGTTGCTAACCTACAGCCAAAATCTTTCTCCAAGCAATTTCGGTACTAATTTCCTTCTTGTTGCTCTTGCTGATTGAGCAACTCTTCCACCTCTCCAGAAACAATATGCCCCTTCCGCTTGAATACTTCAGACCGAACTTGTATTGGGCGCATTCCTTCCAAGTCTTCAATCACCGTCGTCAAAACCATATAATTGGGCAGTTCATCAGCAGGATTCACCTCCAATTCGGTATCTATTTCGAGTGTTCTGTTGGTAGAGAAGGTAGCAAATTCGGTTCCAATCAATCCCTCGTAAATAGGTTCCAACACCTTCTGAGTACCCAAACTACATCCATCATCTTCGTCTTGACAATTTACCCATACCCTAATTTCGCTGTCATAGATATTCAAACGAAGGGTTGCTGCATTGGGGTC
>JBGCDY010000962.1:0-3791 GCA_045105835.1 Chitinophagales bacterium | reverse complement strand
ACAGAATACCACCACATAGTGTTACGTCTAAAACCTAAAAATATCCAAATCATTTAAGTATAAATATTTATATTTGCTTTACAATAGGGCAAAATGAAACTGGGAGAAAGTTAATAGTCTTAGGCAGCTATTTTTATTTTTCTCATTCAATGTATGTGATTCCAATAAATAAATAATTTTAACATGTTATTCGTGAATTATTTTTGGGGTGTTTAAAAATGAATAATAGCTATTTTCTGAAATAGATAATACTATCATAAAATTTGAGTTTATTTAAAAACTACTGCTTCAACCAGTTCACCAATACGTCAATTCCTTCCATCGTTTCTCCACAACATTTCTTTAGAAAATCATCATCCAAGGGCTTGTCCGCATATTCTTTTCTTGCGACCTTCAAAGCCTTTTTTCCATCAAAATTCACATAAGCCATTCGAGCAATCAAATCATTATCAGGACGACCAAAAGCATTTGCAGGCAAAATGGCTACACCTGTCTCTTCCAGCAATCGTTGGCAGAAATCACTACTCGTAAAAATGCCCTTTGCGTTTAGTTTCTCTTTATAATGTGAAAAATTGGGGAACAAATAAAAACCTCCCTTGGGAAGAGGGAGAGAAACATGATTATTATGTAGTTTTTGAGCAATGGTTTCACCAATAACCTTCAAAATGCGTCTGGAATCCTGCAAATAAAGGTCTATTGCTTCACCTCCTTCAAAAGCCCTAATCGCAGCATGTTGTATGGGAGCACTCACTGAAGTAAACGTCTCACTCGCAACAGCAGCCATCGCATCCAACAAATATCGGAGATTGGAAGGAAAGGTGAAAGTACCCAATCGCCAACCACCTGCACCACACCACTTGCTCAAACCACTGCTGACAATTGTGCCTTCTGGATAGAAAGCTGCAATCGAAACATGTTTGCCTTCATAATGAACCTCTCCATATATCTCATCCGATAAAACCAAAATCTGGTATTTCTGTGCTATTGCTGCAATACCTTCAAGCTCTGATGTCGAATAAGTCGTACCAATGGGATTATTGGGGTAATTCAACAACAGGATTTGCGGTTGATTGGGATGTTGTAAGCAGTGAGCTTCCAAAGTTTCTGGACTCAATCTCCAATCATTGCCTTCTTCAGTAGCCAACCAATGTACCTTATTGCCAATAATTGAAGCTTGAGGGGCATAGGAAACCCAGCTTGAAGAAGGTAAAACCAAGTCTGCTCCATAGGCGAATTGCAGCAAAAACAACAACTCTTTGGAGCCAGGTCCAATCATTACATCCTCCAAAGTACAAGAAATACCCAGCGTCTTTTTGTTGGATTCTGCAACTGCCAACCGCAATGAAGCCAAGCCTTTGACGGGAAGGTAGTCTTTCTGAAAAGCATTTTGTTTCAAGGCTTTTACCACCGTTTTAGGAACGGGAAAAGGGGACTGTCCCAAGCCAAATTTATAGACTTTTTTGCCTTCTGCAATTAGAGAATTGCTAAGTTCATTGATGGCTAAGGTAGCAGAAGGTTTCAGCCCATCAACATTGGGATTCAAGTGAGTATAAGGTTGATTTGCTTGCTTAGAAATAGTACTTATTGAAGTGACCATTACCGAAAATTTATGATAATAAATAAAAGGAAGAAAATTGCAATTTAGCCTATTTGATAATCCCCTCAAAAAGTATTTGACTTGGAAGAGTAGAAAAGTTATTTTTTCAGATTCCCAAAACGAGCAAAGCCCTTGCAATACATTTATTACAAGGGCTTTGATCATTTGATAGAAGTTATAGGCTATCCTGGACCTGGAGGTGGGATGAATCTCTCTTCATCTCCTTCCTCGTCATCACAGGGTTTTTCGCCATCACGGCATAGAGGATATTTGATATCATCACCCCCACCACCTTTCAGGGCGTTTAATTGATGATTTTCTAAGGGGGCTACCCCATTGAAGGAAATTAATTCTGAAAATGTTACTTTTTTCATAGCTGTATATATTTGGATGTTAAGTTGTTTGGTTTACAAAACAAAAACGTAAATCCCATTGTATCAAGTGCCTGGAGGCGGGATAAAGTCATTTGGTCCACCATTGCAGCCTTCATCATCACCCGTTTCTTCGTCAGTTGTAACGGTAGCGTAAGGAATTGCATCGTTGCTGCTGTTGCCACAACCTCCTTTTAGACTATGAAGTTTTGAGATATTCAACGCGTGAACATCATTTGAACTCATCCATTCAGATAGTGTTGTTTTTTTCATTGCTTATAGATTTAAGTATTAAACGTTTGAGAGGATGTATTCGGGAATAATACTATTCCTCAATTACACTCCATACGTTGCAAAAACAATTCCAGTTTCAATAAAAAGTGAATGTCACTAAAAGCTTGCTGATATAACTCTTTTTCTTCAATCAAGGATTGATTGCTAAGGCTTTGAGAATCTAAGAGATGTTTTTTTGTCAGATGTGTTATTTTATTCCACAAAAAGGAATTCCCATCGCATAGTCCAAAGAGAAAATACGGGTTTTATTAATGCTTCCATATCGTTTGGTTTGGTCAATGGAGGTAGGAGGTGACTTTGAAGCGACTTGCTGTTTATTGTTAAAAAACTTCAAAACTACCATCCTGTCGAAAATAACCTATCTGCTCCTCTTTTGCCACATTTTTGATACAAGTTATAGCCGATTCCAGCACTTTGACGAATCGTTTCCGAAGGCTTCAATTGCAGCCATGTGTCCAAAATATGCTCCAAAACATAGGCTTCGGGAGCCATGAGGTTCGTCGTTACGACAAGAGGATATGCGCCTGCTTTTTGGAGAAAAGGGCGGAAGAAATTGCCCGAATAACAGGCAATCATGACCGCATCCTTTGAAGCAATTTTAGCTTCTTTTTGATTGGTATTCAAATAATAAGGAATATCGGTGTAATCCATCAAACCATCGTGACCATTGAAGACTAATAAGTCCGCTTCTGAATATGCGGATAATTCATTCCCTTCAATATCCACAAACCCCATTTTTTGACCTGCCAAAGATTGTAGATAGTCCACTATACAAGCACGCATTTTGCTGCCATCGTAGGCATCCGCAATGAGATAAACGGCTGTTCCATTAGAGATTTTTCTATGGAAAATGACTCGTTCCAACAAAGGCTGCCTGACATCGCTATTGACCGAAATTCGTTTCCATTTAGAGGATTTTGTGAAATGGTTTTTGATGCCATACATTGCGCCCCAATACAAATTGGTTTTGGGGTTTTGTCCATTTCCCAAAGCTTTCGGTACAGGAACAATGCCTTGATTCTCATTGTCACAAAGCGGCACAAAGGCGTGAATGACCAAAGCTTGTTTTGCAGCTATTTTTTCCTTCAATTTTTGGACAATTGCTTTTCGGTCTTTGGGATAAATGCTTGGATGTTCGGAATCGAAGGTTTGTGTGATGGGTTTTGGGGCTTCAATGGGAGAGGGTATTTTTTGATGATTGTTTTGAGGTTTGGAATTGGGTTTATTTGAAGTAGAGGAGCATGAAGTGAACATGAAGAAAAAACATAAAGAGAAAATTTTAAAAGACATATTATTTGTTTTTTTTTAACATTGGAGAGGAAATTATACTGGCTGATGTTTTCTAAAGGATTTCTCCGAAATGACAAACTCTATCTGCTTAACAAGTCACTCAATCAACGAAAATAATCGTCAATCGTCCAGTTGGTATTTTTTTGAAGGATAGGCAATTGCTGCAAGTCGATTTGTTGGGCTTCAATGTGAATCGAATTGTTTTGAAAAGAACCTTTGAGCTGCAAAAGGCTATCCGT
>JBGCDY010000961.1:0-3813 GCA_045105835.1 Chitinophagales bacterium | reverse complement strand
TCCCAAGAGGGGATTTCTTCACTATATACGAGATTCCCCTCCTTGGAGGGGTTGGGGTGGGTTTGAGTAATATAAGCAGTCAATGTGCGAGCCTATAAGTGTTAAGGAATGTGAAAACTGAAAAAACTATGGAAACTTTGGAACTATTTAGAGTTTCTTAGGTTTATAGCTTTATCTTTGCAACCTTATTTTATAAACTTTCAATAGTTCACAAATTAAAATAACTTCATGCCAGAAAATCTTCAAAAAATTATTGAAGCAGCCAACAAACATTTTATGAAGTATGGTATTCGCAGTGTTTCTATGGACGACATAGCAAGGGAACTGGGAATGTCCAAAAAGACGATTTATGAGAAGGTAGGGAACAAAGAGGAGTTGGTGCGTAAAGTAATGGAGTTTCACATTGCGCTGGATTGTGAAGTATCAAATGAGGTACAAAAGAAAGAAATCAATGCAATTGACGAGATGTTGGTCATTGCAGAGTTTGTGATTGAAGAATTGAGTCAGTTGAATCCAAGACTTTTATACGATCTCAAAAAATATTATCGTCCAATTTGGGAAATGATGGACACCCATCGAAATACTTTCATTCACGATACCATTCTACGAAATCTAAAAAATGGAATAGAGCAGGGTTTATACCGTGAAAACATTCGCCCTGAATTGATTACTCATTTCTACTTGGGAATCGTTCATGTATTTATTGATGCAGATTTTTTTGAAATACAGCAGTACTCTGTTGCAGAATCCTACATTGAAGCTTTCAAATACCATATCTATGGAATTGCCTCCCCAAAAGGAATCGAATACCTGAAATCCAATTTACCTAAAATCAAAAACACGAAATATGCAAAGCAATTATAGGGCGGCGTCCGTCCTTTTTTTATTGATTTTCTTGCTACTGCAAAATACTGCACAGGCGCAGGAAGCACTTCAATTCACGCTCGAAACAGCGCAGGACTATGGGGTGAAACACAACCTAAATGTCAAAAACTCAAAATTGGAGATTGACAACAGCGAACAAGTGGTAAAGGAGTATTTTGGTACAGGATTGCCACAGGTGAGCGGAAGTATGAGCTATCAAAGAGCACTCAAACTACCTGCAAGTTTGGTTCCTGCTGAGTTTTTTGGAGGGAATGAAGGCGAATTTGCCAAACTTGCCTTTGGAACAGACAATAATTTGACCTTTGGTTTAAATCTTGACCAACAGCTTTTTAGTGGAACCTATTTTGTTGGACTGCAAGCCGCCAATGCAGTGGTTGAATTGTCAAGGCTGCAAGTCGTACAGACGGAATCGGATGTGAGAGACCAAGTGACGCAGGCTTATATTGCAGCGGCTGCAACTGGAGAAAATATCGCCATTTTGGAGAAAAATGTGGCGGTAATAGAACGGGTCTTGTTTGAAACCCAGCAATTGTATGAAAATGGTTTTGCGGAAGCAATGGATGTGGACAGATTGAAGTTGTCAAAAGCCAACCTGCAAACACAAATCAAAAATGCAGAGCGTCAAAAAGAAATGACCTTCAATTTATTGAAGTATCAAATGGGAATTCCTTTGGACAAAGAAGTTGAATTGACCGAAGGGTTTTATGATTTGGTAGAAGCTGCCAAAGGCGTGGAGGTTTTTTCTGCTAGCCCCAGTTCACGTATCGAATTGAAGGTTTTGGGGCAACAAGACAAACTGAATGAATTGGATATCCGCAATTACAAATCACGCTATTTGCCTCGTTTGGATGGATTTGCAGCTTGGCAAACTTCTTTTCAGGCGAATGACTTCAATTTGGGAAATGGCGATAGTTGGATTCCTTCTTCATTCATTGGATTGAGAATGAGTGTACCAATTTTTGATGGTTTTACCAAAAAAGCCCAAATTGGACAGCGCCTTATCAACCGTGAAAAAATCGCTACTGCAAATAGCTTGCTACAAAACTCCATTGAATTGGAGCAGAATCAAGCCAAGATTGAATACTACAATGCCGTAGAGCAGGTGGAAAACCAAAAGGAAAACTTGGATTTGGCAGAACGCATTCACAAAACTGCTTTGATAAAATACAAAGAAGGTTTGGGTTCAAGCCTTGAAGTGACGAGTGCTGAAGGGGATTTGTACCAAACACAAGGGCTTCACATTCAGGCATTGTTCAGCCTTATTAGTGCGAAGTCAAAACTGGATAAAGCATTGGGGAAATACAATTAAAAAATCAATTTCAAAACCCAATTTCAAATCCAAAGAAGAACTAAAAAACAACCAATAGAAACAATATAAAAATGAATAAATACCTATTAACAACCCTACTCTCTATCAGCTTACTCATCTTCAATGCTTGTGGTGAGGGAAAACCCAAAACTCCAGAAGAAGAAAAGGCATCGCTTCAACAACAAATCAAGGAGAAACAATCAGAGTTGGCGAAAATAGAATCTGAACTACAAGGCCTCGAAAGAGATTACCTGACCTATGATCCTGACTTCAAAAAGAAGCAAGAGGAAAATAAAAAACGAGTCATCAGCATAGAAAAAGTGCAGGTGAAAAACTTCGATCAATTTGTTGAATTTCAAGGGCAAGTCCAAACCAAAGGCGATTTTATGATCAGCTCTGATATGGGCGGCATATTGAAGTCTTTGACAATTAAAGAGGGAGGCTATGTCAAACAAGGACAGTTGGTCGGGCGAGTAGATGACAGCGTGATGCAGAAAAATGTGGATGAACTCAACCTACAATTGAACATGGCAAGAGACATTTTCCAAAGACGTGAAAAGCTGTGGAAACAAAATATTGGCTCTGAAATAGAGTTTATCCAAGCCAAAAACAATGTGGAGTCTATCCAAAAAAGCTTGGCTACTCTGCAAACTCAACGTGGAAAAACCAATATCTATGCGCCTAATAGTGGTGTCGTGGAAGAGATTTTTGTGAAACAAGGAGAGGTGTGTGGCCCTGGTACACCGATTGCAAAAATCATCAATACCCGCAACCTACAAGTAGTGGCAGACATTCCCGAAAACTATTTGTCTTCTTTCCGAAGAGGAACATCGGTCAAAGTGGTACTACCTGCTTTGGAGGATATGGAACAAAATGCAAAAGTCTCCAAAATCGGTTCGATGATTGACCCCAATAACCGTACTTTCCAAATCGAATTGCCGATTTCTAATAAAGGCGGCAAGGTGAAACCCAATTTGATGGCGATGGTAGAGTTCAAGGCGGCTTCTTCAAATGGTGCGGTGGTTGTACCAACCAATTTGGTACAAAAGAGCTTGGAAGGAGATTTCATTTTTGTAGTCGAAACAACGGATTCAAGTCAGGTAGCAAAAAAAGTGAAAATTGAAGTGGGAGATTCTTATGAAGGAGAGACTTTGGTTGTGAGTGGATTGAAGGGAGATGAGACTTTGGTGGCTGATGGAGCTACTTTGGTGAGAGATGGTGAGAAAGTGAAGATTCTTAATTAGTTTATTAGTGAAACCTATGAGATAGATTAGATCAAATTCATTTTCAGTCGCTCGTCTTCAATAAGTTCTTGAATTTGAGTTTGTACTTTGAATTTGAACTTTCACTTAGCTGTTTAGAATAGCTTGAAGTTGTTTTTGTGGTTTGTATTATACGGTACAAATTGCAGTCAATAAACAACTCTTCAGCCAAAAACAATTTAACAATACAGCAATTCAACAATTTGAAAAATGTCCGATAAAAATATAAATCCTAATCAACCCGAAGAAAAACACAAAGCTCGTGAATTCAAACTATCGAGTTTGGCGATAGACAGCGGAACGAGTGTTTTTGTGATGATCTTCATGCTCGTGCTTTTGGGAACGATAGCCTATACC
>JBGCDY010000960.1:0-4287 GCA_045105835.1 Chitinophagales bacterium | reverse complement strand
CACCTTTTCAGAACTTCAAGGCAATCTTGAGTTTGGCTCTGACAATAGTTATGCAAATCAGCACATACCTATAAATAATCCTGACACAACGGATGGTGATGAAAGACAAGCACTCATAATAGATCCAGGACCGAGAAGTTTGGATTCTTCTACGAATGTCCGAAAAATTGAATTTTCACGTTACAACATTCCTGAACATTATAAGAAAGGATCTTTCCCTTCAATTGATGAAGGAGGTCAGCAAATCGACACACTTGGAGAATTGCGAATGGATGATGACGGGAACTTGATTGCTTTGGGAGGTTATGGTAATGTCACAGGCTCTGCTGATATCACTTCCTTTAGAGGGGCAGCAGGCTATTGGGATGACATTGCAGATGGGTATGTGATTTGTACGATTACTATTAATGGTGATTCGACCGACACAGAACCTGCTTGGTTATTGGTGGGTAGCCCTAAATTTGCACCTGAATTGGTCAATATCACTACTTTACACGATACCATGTATGATATAGGAATTCGTAAAATGAGTGCAGATTCTGATATTTATGATGATTCCTATGGTGACGCTTGCCCAATGATAGGTTCATCAGGAACCCCATTGTCCAATAGGTATACACCTTTGAAAGGATTCAACCCAAACTATCCAGTAAATTATGATTCCCAAATAAAACCCATCATTGACAGAATGAAATCCTATCGTTGGGTAGCAGACATCCCTTACCTAACGGATTTCGCCAATCCTGGATTTGACCTCAAATCTGCAACAGATGATGAGCGTATGGGCTATTTCAATCTTTTCCGTGTACCTCTTTTGCCAGAAGATTATGAAACTTATGCTACTGCGACAAGAAGTCGAACTAACTTAGAGTTTTATAAGAACAATCCTAACCAGTTGTTCTCTACAGATGGAATTCCCTTAATGCCTTTGAATTCGGGAGATAACTCTGTAACGAATACAGGACCTATCTACAAATTTGAAACACTCTCAGTGACACAATACTTTTTCTTGTATCAATGGGCAACAGGGAATTTTAATACAAACCCTGCCCCTGTACCATCTACCGAACAACAATTGGATGAGGCAGGCATAGGAAACTGTGTAGGTGCTCCTTTCTCTCCTGGAATTGAGACCACTTGGATGACAAGAAACAGACCTATTTATAGAAATCCTGGAGAACTCAAATTGGCAAATTACGATTATGGCAGCAACCATGCCAATGAACGCATAGTGGGACACTACGAAGATCATGGTTTGAGTATACAAGATGTAAATGAAACGGAAGGAGAAGGTGGAGACCAAACCCAAGAAGGAAATGGCTGTGAACCAGGTGACCTAACCAAACGAATGGCGATTCCGTGGCAAGCAGATTTCCAAGAATGTACTGTTCAAACGCCCAATATTTCCAATCCAAACGTCAATCAGTTTGCAGATGGAACGGGAATTGAAGTACCTCCTGCCTATTACGTTTACTGGTGGCCTCCACAAAGCCCAATGCACGTAGTTTCTGGTAGTGTAAAACCACATGAGCAAGTTTTGGATGCCATTGTTTCGCAGATTGATGGGCAACCCATTATTCCCGCAGGTCAGCGAGTTCCTTACCAACGTGGCATCAATTCTATTGAAGACATGATCAACAGTTGGAGTCGTTTGGGCTTTATTGTCAACCAAAGTCGAAACGAGAGCTATCCTTATTTCGTTGAGAAAGAACGAAACTTTGGACAATTGGGACAATTGGCAGCCATGCAACAAGCTGCTGCAATCGCAAACGCAAAAGCTAAATAATCATGAAGACAATCAATCAATCTAAGTGCTTTGATGTAATCATTTTGGGCGGTGGTCCCGCAGGAACCGCAGCAGGAATGACCCTATTGAAGCGCAAAGGAACGTCCGTTGCTATTGTAGAAAAATTAGATTACAGTTCTTACCGAATTGGTGAATCTTTGACTCCAGGCATCCGTTCACTCCTCGAATACCTCGATGTTTGGAAAACCTTTGAGAAGGAACAATCCCTTCAATCTTTTGGAAGTCAGGCAGCGTGGGGAAGCGATTCTCTGCAATCACTCGACTATATGTTTACCATACATGGTACAGGTTGGGGATTGGACAGGGTTCGGTTTGACAAGATGCTTGCCAGTTCCTTTAGCGAAAGAGGCGGTAACTTGCTTACCAAAACACAGTTTCTCGGATGTGAGCGAACACCAGAGAATACTTGGAAGGTTGAAATCAAGGGAGCGGACAATAGTGTGGAATACATCTACTGCAAATACCTCATTGATGCAACAGGCAGACGTGGATTGCTTGTCAGACAGTTTGGAGGTATTCGCAAGAAACACGACAACTTGGTCGGAGTCGGTTGTGTAGGAGACATTCCAGCGGGTGTTTCTTTGGAATCCGTCACACAAGTAGAAGCCTGTGAATATGGCTGGTGGTACACCTCCCCTGTTCCTGGCAATCAAGTTTCGGTTGTGTTGATGAGTGACGCAGATATTGTGAGCGAATTGCAAGCGTCACGCCCCAGCAAATGGAGGGCTTTATTGAAGTCCATGCCTTTGACGAGTGAAAGGATTGAAGGAGTTACTTTCACAAAGAAACCCAAAACCTTTCTCGCCTTTTCTTCTTACCTGCAAGATGTAGGTGGCGAAAATTGGGTAGCCGTTGGTGATGCAGTCGCTTCACACGACCCACTTTCTTCTTCGGGGATTCCCCATGCGATTGGGAGTGGTGTACATGGCGGATTGATGGCTGCCAACGCTTTGTTCGGAAACGGGCAAATGTTGGAAAGTTACAAAGAGAGCATTTACAAGGATTTCTTTCAGTATTTGCAGACCCGTTGGAAATACTATCAACGAGAGGCTCGATGGGAAAATTCCTTGTTTTGGAAACGCAGACGAACGCCTATTCGCATAGCTGCAAATGCTGCACTGGAAGTCATCAAAACTTCAATGGAGCAGAATGTCTATCCTTCAACACACCTTCCTTCTGCACTTTTGAAAGAACTGCATGAATGTTGTCAAACAGGGATTGCAGCGCATCAGGTGATAAGCACCTTCACGAACAAACATCCTCAATTTCCTGACGAAGAGGTTATCTTGGGATTGCAGGAGTTGATGAAAAATGGCTATGTAGCATTTCAAGAAAGTCTTGCTTTGGCTTGAAATAAAACGGGCTTAAATACAGTTTTGAAGTGTTGATTTCTCATCCTTCAAAGTCTTATAAAAGAGGGCAGAACAGGTGTTTTTGACACAGGTTCTGCCCTCTTTGCTTTATTTAGAACAATATTTGAGCTTAGGACAAAACTCTCGATTGTTTATAGACTTAAACCTTATAGGTTTTTCTTCATGTAACTTATACGGGTTATCAAACCTATAGATACTTTCAAAATTTAAACCTATAAGGTTTTTCCCTTCAAAAACCAGCTAATTTCACACTCCCCAATTCGCTTCATTAAAAATTGTTTTTTACCTTTAAGCCTCACTGTTATAGACCGAACACAAAGCTGATACATGTCCACTACTGAACCCATCAAAATATTCATTGCTTATTCCCGTCAAGACAAAAGCTACTTGGAAAAACTACGGAAGCATCTAAAGCCCTTAGACCGCCAAAGAAAAATCGAGATTTGGTACGATGGCGAAATCACCGCAGGAAGTCATTGGGAGAAAGCCATTACAGATGCCTTATATACTGCCGACATCCTCCTCTTATTGGTCAGTGCCAATTCTCTTGCCTCCGACTATTTCTACGACAAAGAAATGGCAGATGCCCTCGCCCGACACGAACAAGAAGAAGCAATTGTGATTCCCATTATTCTGAGTCATTGCGCTTGGGAAATCACCGAACTACACGAACTACAAGCCCTTCCTCAAGATGGCAAGCCGATTGTAGAATGGGAGTTGGAATCCCAAGCCTACACCAACATCGTAAAAGGAGTCTATGAAAGCGTGAAAGTCTGCAAAAAACGAAAAGGCATAAAATCCAAAGAAGTACAAGAACAAACAACAAGGGAACGAGCAAAGAATACCCTCCAAAAAACACAAGAATCAAAACGCCTACAAGCCTTCAAACAACGTTTATTGGAGGCAGACAAAGCTGAACTAAACCAAGAATGGGAAAAAGCAGTTGCCGCCTATCGAAACAGTTTCGATTTCTTTCAAAAAGGCGACACGCCCACTCGTCCCGAAATCCTCCAAAAAATAGCCCGCGCAAGAAAACAAAATGAAACCCCTGAACCGATTCGTCAATTGTTGCGAGATATGGTAGTGGTGGAAGGAGGTACTTTTTGG
>JBGCDY010000959.1:0-2029 GCA_045105835.1 Chitinophagales bacterium | reverse complement strand
AGTGAACAATTGAAGCAAATGCCAGATGTTTCGCCCTACCAATTGAATATCTTTGAAGTGAACAACCCGAAGATGCAAGAAGTCGAACAGCTTTTGACTTCCATAGATGTGAATACGCTTACGCCCATTGAAGCTTTGTTGAAGTTGAATGAGTTGAAGGAGATGATGAAAGAGTAGAGAATGAATTAAAATCAAAAGACTTCAAAACTCAATCAAGCCCAAACAGAGTAAGTTCTTACCAACAAAAATTTGACTCTTTGACATTTTTTGCAAAGGGAACAAAGACTTCGGATTTTGATTATTCAAAGGCTTGATTATCAGAAATAAAATCGCAGCTTGTTTTTTAAGATAAACTTCCGAAGTCTCATTTTGCAGTTTTTGTCAAAGAACCAAAAATTTGATTGCATCTTCAACGCCAAGTAATACCAAAGTGCTAATGTATGGTGAAAAGATGTACATTTTTCCTTCAAAAAAACCTTATCTTTGACGTTTTCCTAAAACAAACAAATTCAATTTCACATTATGAAAAACAAACAAAAAGTCCAGGTTTCGTCAGAAATAGGGCGATTGAGGAGGTTGTTGATTCACAGTCCTGATGTGGGGATTGGTAAGGTGATACCAAGCAAAATGCACAATTGGCTCTACGATGATATCGTGGATCTATTCAAAATGCGATTGGAATACAATGAGTATGTCCAAATTTTGTTGTGGTTACTGGATCCAGAAAAAATTGAAGGCAAAAAAATAAATGCTGCATTTTTCAAGCCTTCAAAAGATACTTACTTCAATTCGGATAAGGTTGTAGAGATTGAACATTTGTTGTTGAAGGTATTGAAGAAAAGTGAGGAAGTTAAGAATCAATTGGTGACGCATGTATGTGCGGCAGAAAAATGTAGTTTTGCGATTATCCAAAAATTGATGAAACTCCCTCTCGAAAAACTGGCGAGGGTATTGATTTCAGGTATTGTACCAGACGAAGACCTTTTTGTATTTCCTCCAATCCCCAACTTCATTTTCACTCGTGACATAGCGATTACTGTCAACAATCATTTGCTACTTACCAAACCTGCGGAGAAAGCCAGAGAACGAGAGGCAATTTTGACGAAGTACATGGCATTTTATACTTTGTTTGGAGAAAAAGATGGTGAATTTTCGGATAAAGTGATTGAATTACAAGACGATAAAAGTTTTTGGATTGATGATCCAGATCAAAAAACAACTGTAGAGGGAGGGGATATAATGATGGTCAGCCCCGATCATTTGGTGATTGGTTGTAGTGTGCGAACTTCTCCTGAAGGGGTAAATAAGGTCATCAAACAGTTGTTTGACCGAAACGTAGTGAGCAAAGTATCGGTGGTGAAGATTCCTGCAAAACGAGATTACATGCACATTGATACGGTCTTTACACAAGTGAAGCGAAACATGTGGGTGGTATTTGGGCAATTTTTGGAAGCTTCAAACAATGGCAATGAAATAGATGTGGTGAAGACACTCACCAGTAACAAAAAGAAAAAGCAAGAGAACATCAAGGTCACACAGTTTATCCGCAAAAAAACAGCTAAATCCTACAAAATAAAGGTGGACAATTCTGTATCTACCCTAAGAGGTTTGCTGACCCAAATTAGTGTAGAAGATTTTGGGTGCAAAAAAGAAGAGGTAGATCTCATTTTGTGTGCGGGTGGTGAAGCTCCTGATGATGAGCGTGAACAGTGGACAGATGCTTGTAATCTTTTGGCTCTTAGAGAAGGAGTAGTGATCGGTTATGACCGAAACAAAAAAACAGAAGCGGAATTTGCCAAACGAGGTTTCCAGGTCATTCATGCCTTGGATTTTATTGGTTTGATGAATGAGGGCAAAAAAGTGGACGATGTTTTGAACAGAGACACATTGATTGTTTTTTCTTCTTCGGAACTTTCGAGAGCCAGAGGTGGTTCGCACTGTATGAGTATGCCGCTTTGGAGAGACAAGGTGGAGATTTAATTCGTTGAAGAAAGTATAGGGTAACCCACCCCAACCCCTCCCAAGAGGG
>JBGCDY010000958.1:0-2254 GCA_045105835.1 Chitinophagales bacterium | reverse complement strand
GCAAACTGATAACGGGTCGTGTGGACTCCAAACTTCAAGGTATTGTCTGGATTGAGGTAATAATTGAAGTCAAATTTGCCTGTTTGGTTTTTGATATTGGAAGTCCATTCAAAAGCATCTACGCCCGCAGGGTCGCCCAAGAGGTAGTCAAAATTACTGTAAATCAAAGAAGTATTTAAGAACAGTCTGTTATTGAAGGTATGGTTCCATCGAAGTGTTCCTGTGCCATTGCCCCATTGCATCTTGAATTCGTCACTGAATTTGAAAACGTCTCTACCAAAATAACCCGACAAGAAAATGCGGTCTTTTTCGCTGATGCGGTAATTGGCTTTGAGGTTGAGGTCATAAAAATAGAGTTTGTTTTCCTTCACTTCTGGGTTCTTGGACAAGCCCAAAAAGATATCGGCATAGGTTCGACGACCCGACACCAAAAACGAGCCTCGCCCTTTGGCAATCGGTGCTTCGGCAGTCAGTCGGCTCGAAATCGTGCCAATCCCACCCGATGCGGTGAACTTTTTGGAGTTTCCTTCTTTCATCCGAATGTCCAAAACCGAAGACAAACGCCCTCCATATTGGGCAGGAATTCCGCCTTTGTAGAGCTGCATGTCTTTGATGGCATCGGGATTGAAGACCGAAAAGAAGCCCATGAGGTGTGAAGCATTGTAAACGGGAGCTTCGTCCAAGAGGATGAGATTTTGGTCGACATTTCCGCCTCGCACATACAAGCCCGATGTGCCTTCCCCTGCTGATTGTACGCCTGGCAATAATTGAAGTGCTTTGATGATGTCGACTTCTCCAAACAAGGCAGGCAGTTTTTTGATGGATGTCATCTTCAAATTGACCGTACTCATTTCGGTGGATTCCACGTTTTTGTCCTTTTTTTCGGAGGTCACCACGATTTCATCCAAGGTTTCTCCCCTGGTGGAGAGTTCCATATTTTTAACCACCGAACCTGCTAAGTCAATGGTTTCTACGATGCTTTCGTAGCCGATGTAGGAATAGGTCACTTCATAAGCACCTCTGGGAATGGTCAAGGAATAAAAACCATAAACATTGGTGACTCCGCCTGTTCCCAATTCTTTGATGTAGATATTGACTCCAATGAGTTCTTCGCCCGAAGCCACATCGGTGATGTGTCCACTCAAGGTTGTTTTTTTTGGTGCTTCTTGCCCAAAAAGAGGAACAGCGAATAAATACAAGAATAGAATTAAAAGTAAATGTTTCATGTATAGCGTTCTTGTTTTGAATTAGACAAAGGGATTCCATTTATTGAAACAGCTTGTTTTTAACTGCTTCAATAGCAATGAATTTTGGCAAAGTATCGGTAATTATTTGAATGGGAAACGAATGTCCTTATTCAGTCGTTTCCTTTGAAGTCGAAAAGGTGTTTTATTTGAGATGGCTTAACGTTCTAGTGTAATGACAATTTTGGTGGAATGTACCACTACTTTTGAATGTTGTTATTTTGTTTTTTAATAAGGATGGAGATTTTGGGGAAGGTTGCAGGAAAACATGGAGGTTTTTATTATTTTAGTTGTTTCGAGCGTTGGTAAATCCGTTTCAATCGTTGACAAACTTTTCATTGTTGTCAAGGTTTTCACTGAACAAAATCCTTGTCAACGGTCGCAGACCTTGACAACGGTTAAAATGAAACCAATCACTTATAAATCAACACCTCCACTTCTTTCCCTTCCTGCATCACCCCTCGATACATTCCTTCCGTATTAAATGGCATAGCATAACTTCCCTTTGCATCCAAGGCAATGACTCCTCCACGAGCCTCCTGTTCCTTCAATTTTTGATTGACCACATAATCCGCCGCTTCCTGCAAGGATTTCCCGCCATATTCCATCAAGGCTGCAATATCATACGCCACCACATTGCGGATAAAAAACTCACCATGCCCTGTACTTGATACCGCACAAGTTTGGTTGTTGGCATACGTGCCTGCTCCAATAATGGGTGAATCTCCTACCCTTCCCCAGCGTTTGTTGGTCATGCCTCCTGTTGAAGTTGCGGCTGCAAGGTTGCCGTTTTTGTCGAGTGCCACTGCGCCGACTATGCCTTTCTTTTTTTCCTTGTCTTGGTCGTTTTCTGAATCGTCGTGGTCGAGTTCCATTTGCTCTTTTTCCAAAGCTCTTTGGAGTGCATCCCAACGTTTTTGGGTAAAAAAGTAGCTGTTATCGACCAATTCCAAGCCCTGTTCTTTGGCGAAAATATCTGCGCCATGTCCTGCCATCATTACGTGAGGCGA
>JBGCDY010000957.1:0-3728 GCA_045105835.1 Chitinophagales bacterium | reverse complement strand
GCTACCGAAATCAGTACAACCATTGAAGTATTCGATCCTATTCCTGCTCCAACCACCAGTTGTACAGGAAGTACCGAAAACAGCGTTGGGTTCAGTTGGGGCGATGTTGGAGGAACAGGTGAATTCATCTACGACGTTTATGTAAATGGAACTTTGGACTTGACTGCCCAAAGCACTTTTGATACAAATTATGATAGAGGTGGCTTGAATCCTGGTGATTCTGTTAGAGTCGTTATCTATGCCATAGGCGGCAATATTTGTGGCGACAGTCCAACATCACAGCAAACTTGTTTTGCAGAAAACTGCCCCACATTGACTCCTACCATTGACGGTTTGAACACTGCTTATTGTCAAAACGAAGGCATCATTGCATTGATTGCGACCAATACAGGTGGAGACGGTTCTGGTACTGGAGAGTTCACACTGAACAGTGTGGTCATCACCGAATTTGACACCAATCAAACACCAGGCAATTACACCATCGACTATACCTACACACAAGGTTCTTGTTCGGGTTCTACCTCACAACAGGTAACCATCAATGAACAACCACAAGCCGACATTGCAGCACTTTTGGATGCTTGTATTGGAGAATTGGTGGATGTTTCCTTCAATGGAACTGCTCCTGCGGGCGCAAACTACACTTGGAATTTTGGTACAGGTGCTATTCCTGCCACGGAAACGGGCGAAGGTCCTTTTCAAGTAGTATGGGACAGCGAAGGTGCTAAGACCATCAGCGTAACCGTAGAACAAAATGGTTGTCAAGACGATGCAAGTATTACTTTGGATGTTATTGCGCCGTTGGAAACTCCTGTTCTAATGTGTACGGAAGTCACACAAAACCAAATCACTTTTGATTGGGATGACGTAGCAGATACTTATAGCATCAGTGTTATCATCAACTCTGTTCCTTCTTTCGATGACCCAGCATTTACAGACGAAAGGTACATCGTCACCAATTTAGTGCCTGAGGATGAGGTCAGCATCGTGGTACAACCTTTGGGTGGCGCTCCTTGTGGCAATGGTATTGCAGGTTCGACGACTTGTATTGCAGCAGATTGTCCAGACGAAACCTTAGAGATTTTGATGGACAATACTTCTTTCTGCATAGACGAAGCAGTTGTTATTCTAAGTGCTACTCCAGAAGGAGGAACATTTACCATTGACAATGACCCAACTATTGTCGGGGACTTCAATCCTGCCTTGGCATCCATAGGTACACACACGATTTACTACAGCTATAACAACCCTGACAATGGTTGCCCCTACTCTACTTCTATTGAAGTAAACGTACTGGAGTTCCCAATTCCGAATTTCACTTTGGCAGACACAAGGGCTTGTTTAGGTGAACCTATACTGCTTGAATTTACAGGTTCAGCTCCAAATACCTCTGACAGTGGCTTCGATTGGAGCAGTTTTGATGGCGGGGATATTTTGTCGGGTCTTGGTGATGGACCATACGAATTGAGTTGGTCAGATTCTGGCTCCAAAACCATTACTTTGCAGGTCACGACGGATGATGGTTGTACTGCCAGTTTTGAACAAACCATTGATCTTGCAGACATCAGCTTGCAGGTTCCTTCCTCCTTGAACATTAGCGAGGGAGACAGTACAGAAGTTATCGCAATTGGAAATTCTACCATGCCTGGCTTGACCTATACTTGGGACGATGACGAAAGTTTGAGCTGTTTGGATTGTCCAAATCCAATCGCAAGCCCTGAGACGACAACGACCTATACAGTGAGTATAGAAGATGAAATCGGCTGTACTGAATCGGCAAGCGTCACGGTCAATGTTTTGATTCCTGAGCCATTGCCACAAGTCGTCATTACCAATGCCTTTTCTCCAAATGGTGATGGTATGAACGATTTATTCCGTCCTCTCTTAGATGAAATGACGGTAGGTGTCAAGACGCAAATCTACAATCGCTGGGGCGAAATGGTCTTTGAAAGCAATGACCGAAACGCTTATTGGGATGGTACTTACAAGGATGAAATTGTTCCTGTTGGCGTATATGTTTACTGGATGATTGTGGATTTCTCTAATGGAGATTCAAGATTGTTCACTGGTAATGTGACGGTTATTAAGTAGAGTAAAAAAATAGCCAAGACTTCGGATGTTGGTTCTGTAAAATGAAGAAATTTCCGAAGTAAGAAAATAAGTTGAAAGAGGAAACTTCCTTTTTCAGCTTATTTTTTTTTACTAAACAGAAAGGCAGAAATGGGATCTCATAAGTAAGGCTTCAAATTCCTTACTCTCAAAATATCAACAATCTTAGTAACGGTAAAAAAATAACCTGAACGATTTTTTAGCTAACATACCCCAACCCCTTTCAAAAGGGGAATTAAGATGTTCATTTATTTTTTTCTTATTACTTATTGGTTACTATTCAGTAAGCCTTGAGGTGACATCTTTTCAAGACTCAAAATCGTTGGTTATCAATAATTTTCCAAGAAAAGGTGTAATCTCAAGGCGACCGCATCAAGATTACACCTTTTTCTAAATGCTTGGTTTACATTATGTTTGGTTAAAATAGAAAAAGATGTCACCTTGATGCTGAATAGTAACACTTATTGATTGATTTAATTTTGTCTTACCGCTTACTTAAAATGCTCAAAATAAGCACTTAATCAAAAGTAATCAGGCATCATTTTTTACTAAAAAAAAGATTTGTCTTGTGTCTTGGTACTTAAATTCAAATTTAAACCAACTCCAAATAAAAGAATTTTTGCTTTTGAATTTGTACCTTGAATTTGAGTTTTTACTTACTTCAATTCATACCCAAACCAACCTCACCTTATTTTGAAGAACCGCCACTACCTACTAAGTTTTTTACTCCTCCTCTCCATTCTAATACGGCTTCCAAACTTAGACCGTCCCATTTCCAAACACCACGAATTTTGTACTGCATTGGCATTGGTCACCTTTGACATTTGGAACGACAAAGGAGCAGCAGAATTTCATTACAGCCCAGTCACCAACTACCAAAACCCTCCTGACCTATCCATCAACAATGGCACTGTTCCATTCATAAAAAACGGCACACACTACTACCTCTCCCATCCTCCACTTGGCTTTTGGCTTCCCTATTACAGCTTCAAACTTTTAGGACTGGCACACAGTAATCTGCATTTGCAGTTGTTCAACCTCCTCTTCCATTTATTGGCTACGCTTTGTGTGTTTTCGATTAGTAGAATGCTGCTAAAAGAAGATTCCCTTCAAAATCAAATTCTTTCTCCTTCTATCATTGCAGCGGGTATTTATCTATTCAGCCCTGCAATGCTTTGGTATGGCTGCAATGTGTATTTTTCAGATATTTTTGTTAACCAATTGTTTGTCATCAGTATTTGGGCAATCTTGAAGTCCAAAAAAGTAGAGAATGCGTTTTTTCAAAACAAAAACAGTAAAACCCTCTCCTCAAAATTGTATGTGAATCTGTTGATGGTTTCTATTTTGGTATTGGCGACGATGCTCACCGAATGGATTGGTTATTTTTTGGTGGTAAGTATGGGTTTTTATGCTCTTTTGCAGTTTTTCAAAACTCCCAACCAAACCGCAAAACGCTATTATGCACTGCAAATAGGGTCTATATTTTTGGTGGGTATTGCAGGAATGGGCATCACCTTTTTTGTGTACAGTGACATTTTGGGTGCAGAGGCTTTTCTGCAATACTTGAAGCAACGATTTTTGACAAGAACGGGACAACTGGACGGTAATGGTTCAAAAAT
>JBGCDY010000956.1:0-3344 GCA_045105835.1 Chitinophagales bacterium | reverse complement strand
TGGTTTTCGGATGGGCCCTTTTAAGCTGATGGATTTGATTGGGATAGATGTGAATCACTCTGTTTCGGAATCTATGTATGCTTCGTTTTACAATGAAGCTCGATTTCGTCCGAGCCGAATTCAACGACAAAAAGTGGAAGCTGGACATCATGGGAAAAAATCGGGGAAGGGGTTTTATGGTGAATGATTGACCTTTTACGGCAGACGACTGACGGAACTTTTGCAGAAATAAAAAAAGCTGCAAAAAATCGAAAGTTCTCACCTTCAATATTTTGCAGCCTACATTTTTTTTAGCAAGTTCTTATTCAGTGCATTTTTGAACTTGTAAATTGACTTCTATTAAGCTTCTGCTTCTTCCAATACAGCACTTGTTGCAAAAGAAGCATAATCAACCGTCTTCAAAGTTTCGATGACACGACCAGCTACTTTGTATGGATCAGCGTTAGATGCAGGGCGACGATCTTCCAGGTATCCTTTCCAGTCATTTAAGGGCAATGCCATAGGAATACGGATAGAAGCACCTCTGTCACTCACACCATAGCTAAACTCATGGATGCTTTGTGTTTCGTGAAGACCTGTCAAACGTTGTTCATTGTCAGAACCATATACTGCAATATGCTCAGGAATGAAGTTACCGAATGCTTCACAAACAGCTTCAATTAGTGCTTTTCCACCTACCGAGCGAATCGCTTCATTCGAGAAGTTACAGTGCATACCAGAACCATTCCAGTCCCCTTTCACAGGTTTTGGATGTAAATCTACAGTCAAACCATAAGATTCAGAAATTCTGTACAGTAAGTAACGAGCACAAATTACATCATCAGAAGCTCTTTTCGCTCCTTTGCCAAAACATTGGAATTCCCATTGTCCCAACAATACTTCTGCATTGATTCCCGTAATGCCCAAACCAGCTTCCAAACAAGCATCTAAATGCTCTTCCACCATCTCACGAGCAGCCACATTGCCAGTACCTACTGCACAATAGTAAGGACCTTGTGGTTTTGGGTAACCATCTTCAGGAAAACCAACAGGTTTTGCGCCGTCATTCAATACGTACTCTTGTTCAAAACCAAACCAATATTCATCTTCGTCACTCAATGCTGCACGAGCATTGGAAGGATGAACAGTGCCATCAGGATTGTAAACTTCTGCAATCACCAAGTACGCATTTTTGCGCTGTGGGTCTGGATAAACTTGTACAGGTCTCAACAAACAATCAGAAAAATGTCCCTCTGCTTGTAGAGTAGAACTGCCATCAAACCCCCATTCAGGTAACACATCTACAGAACCATCGTAAGCATCGAGGTTCAAAATTTTTGTTTTACTTCTAAGGCTTGCTTCTGGTTTATAACCATCTTGCCAAATGTACTCAAACTTGAAAGCTGTCATAATTATACTTGTATTATACGGTTTGAAATTTTTTGCTTTTTTTCACTAATAACTCAACATCGAATCATTTTATTGAGTTATTTTCTGCAAAAATATGCCTTTTTGTGCTTTTCGTCAAAAAAAATACCATTTTTTTCAGAAAAAAATAATTCTAAGCTCATTATAATGCGATTACTGCAATTTATATTTCATTTTTTTTGTTTTAAAAAAACCTTTCCGTTTGAGTTTTGAAGGAGATAATTCTTTTGAAATTAATTATCGTGTAACTTTGTTCTTCTTTCTAAAACAAACAATCTTCTAAATATGCGTTTTGAAGCCGTACAACAAGCATATAACCGCCCTCCAATGCCCGTTTCTTTGCCTTCCGATAAGGTATCTGATTATTTTGCAAGCAATGTGTTTACCATTGAAGCAATGCGAAAGTATTTGTCAGCAGCTACTTTTGACCACATTTTTGAATCCGCACAAGAAGGGGTAAAGATTGATAGGGAAATTGCGAATCAGGTGGCATTGGCGATGAAAACATGGGCTATCGAAAAAGGAGCTACTTCTTATTGCCATTGGTTTCAACCACTCACAGGTGCTACTGCCGAAAAACACGATGCTTTTTTCTCTCCTATTGAAGCGCATAGAGGTATCGAAACATTTAGTGGCAAAGCACTTATACAACAAGGACCTGATGGTGCAAACTTTCCTTCGGGCGGATTGAGAGCTACTTTTGAAGCCAGAGGGTATACGGCATGGGATCCTTCTTCTCCCGCTTTCATCATGACTATTGGCAATGGCAAAATACTTTGCATTCCGACTATTTTTGTGGCTTATACGGGTGAATCCTTGGATTACAAAGCTCCTTTATTGAAGTCTTTGGCATTTTTAGAACACGCAGCATTGGATGTTTGTAACCTCTTTAATAAGAGTGTAAAAAAAGTCAACACCAATTTGGGCTGGGAACAAGAATACTATTTAGTCGATGCAGCGCTCTACAATGCACGTCCTGATTTGATGGCAACAGGAAGAATTCTATTGGGACGGCGTTCGCCACGAGACAAACAAAGGAACAATCATTATTTTGGTGCCATTGCGGAACGGGTTTATGCTTATATGATTGACTTTGAATCGGAGGCATACAAATTGGGAATCCCCATTAGCACCCGCCACAATGAAGCCTCTCCTTCACAGTTTGAGTGTGCCATCCACTTCACCCTTGCGAATGTGGCTGCAGACCAAAACCAGCTCCTAATGGATGTCATGGCGAGAGTAGCTCAGCGGCACCATTTGCAGGTCTTGTTCCATGAAAAACCCTATGCAAATATGAATGGTTCGGGCAAACACTTGAATTGGTCTTTGCATACGGATACAGGTTTGAATCTTTTTTCTCCTGCAAAAACCCCAAAGACCAATCTTCAATTTTTGGCATTTTTTATCAATGTCATCAAAGCCGTCAATGACAATCCCGATTTGTTGCGCGCTGCCATTGCGAATGCGGGCAATGAAAACCGATTGGGAATACATGAAGCTCCTCCTGCCATTATATCCATGTTTATCGGTTCGACGCTTCAAAACATTTTGAACGACGTTGAGAAAAGGGTAAAAATTGGAGGATTGGATGAATATGCCAAAGAAGATTTCAAAATAGACATCCACAAGCAGATTCCTGATTTGTTGATTGACAATACCGACCAAAACCGTACTGCGCCATTTGCTTATACAGGCAATAAGTTTGAGTTGAGAGTTGTGGGAGCTTCTGCAAATTGTGCCAGACCCACCACCATTTTGAATACCTTGTTGGGCAGTCAACTCCGTGCTTTTTTGAAGGATGTGAATGATTTGATGGTGAATGAAAAAGAGAAAAAAGACGGAGCTATTTTGCGTGTCTTGCGGCGATATGTCAGCCAATCCAAGCGAATTTTGTTTGAAGGGGATACCTATAGCAAAGAATGGATAAAAGAGGCGGC
>JBGCDY010000955.1:0-8833 GCA_045105835.1 Chitinophagales bacterium | reverse complement strand
ACAGCAGCATCGCTGCGATACTATTTGTAGAACTCAGCCCAAGTAAGATTTTCATAAGGGGCGTAGCCTCGACACCACAAAAAGTCAATCATTTAAGCGTGTCGAAGCTACGCTCCTATGAATTAAATTCAAAGGTATTTTTCTACAAATAGAGTCAGGGCTCTGCCCTTCTAAACATCAAAAATTTTCGTTACGGTGTACTCATTAGAGTGTAAAGAAAGTAAATTGAGATTTTCAATACTTACATATTCCTCCCCCTCGCCCCCTCCAAAGGGGGAAAATAAGATGTGTCCCCCTTTAGAGGGGGATTTAGGGGGAGGAATTTGATGATTTTGGTCATGGATAAGTGTTAATAAATTTATTTTACACGGTACTCACCATAAGTAATTGAATTTGCACTTTGAACTTGATTCTTTCCTAAGCCTTCAATGGAACTGTTTGTTTTCTTAAAAAAATAGACTTAATGAAACGTCTTCAAATATTTACCTTCAGTCTTTTGCTCTTCTTTACTGCTTCCATATTCGCACAAGATGCTTATCATCAGCGACTATTGACACAGTTGGAAAAGGACTATGACTTGGTAGATGGTGAATGGCTTTTGAGTGACAATGAATTTACTACCACAGGTAATGTGTTTCACTGGGGACTGGGCAATTATGCGATTGAAGAGGCAGATGGACAAATATTCACAAAATCCATTGTAGCAACCATCAATGAGTTGGACGAAAACGATTCGAGCAGTGGTCTCGGCATCATCAACAATCCAGGTATTGAGGCAGGAGATAAACTCTTGATAGTCGTATGGATGCGTGGAACTACTTCAAACCAAGAAGAGGCATTGAGTCATTTGTTTTTTGAAGACAGCAGCACTTCCGAAATAGAGGTGAGCCTCGAAGCAAAACTCACCAATGAATGGCGACAATACTTGATTCCTTTTGAAGCCAAACGCAATTTTGATTCTTGGGAAGCCCAAATGGTTTGGCACCTAAACACTTCCATTCAAACTGTAGAAATAGGGGGTTTGGCAATTCTCAACTACCATACAAACTACGAACTACATCAACTTCCCGAAGAAACCCATGTCACCTACGAGGGGCGAGAAGCTGATGCTCCTTGGCGAATTGCAGCCGCAGAAAGGATTGACAATCATAGAAAAGCAAATTTGGAAGTGCTGGTAGTCGATGAAAAAGGCAGACCTATTCCCAATGCAGTGATTGGCATAGAAATGCTCCAACATGACTACGCTTTTGGAACAGCAGTGACGGCTTGTGCTATTGCAGAAAATGACTGTCAAAACGATGAATACCAAGCCAAATTATTGAATCTTGATGGAAAAGGTCATGGCTTCAATTCGGTTGTTTTTGAAAAAGCACTCCAATGGGATGCGTGGGAAAACAATGAGACAGCCACTACTCAACAGGCTTCAATAGCTACTCAATGGCTGACCAATCAAAATATTCAGATAAGAGGTCAAAGTCTTATTTCGCCTTCATGGGATAAAATCCCCACTGACTTGATGAGCCATAGCAACGATGTGAATTACCTCAAAACACGTATTGACCAACACTTAGAGAACATTCTGAACCACGATGTGATTGGCGAAAATATCCAAGAATGGGATGTGCTCAACGAACTGGTTTGGAACAGGAGTTTGGAATTTGCGCTTGCAGGCAAAGATGGATACAAAACGGGGCGTGAGCTGTATGCAGAGATTTTTAAGAAAGCCCGCAAGGAATCTCCCGATATGACCGCCTATCTAAACGATTGTGTGGCACTCTGCCAAAGTGAAGATAATACCACTTGGTACAATGACCTGAAGACTTATATCCAAGAAATCATCAACGAGGGCGCACAAATTGATGGCATTGGTTTTCAAGCACATTTGGGTTCGAAGCCCATTCCTCCAGAAACGATTTACAATGTCCTCGAAGATTTTCACCAAGCTTTTGGATTGAGAGCCAAAATCACCGAGTTTGATATGGCACAAATGAGCAAGAGTGTGTCAGCAGATTATATGCGTGATTTTTTGACAGCAGTATTCAGTCATCCAAGTACGGATGGTTTCTTGATGTGGGGATTTTGGGATGGCGAACATTGGCTGAATGACGCTCCTTTGTTTGACCAAAACTGGAACTTGAAACCTTCTGGCGAATCCTTTATTGATTTGGTATTCAACGAATGGTGGACAAATGAACTTTTGATTGCAGATGAAAATGGGCGAGTCAACCTACGTGCCTTCAAAGGTGAATACAATATTCCTGTGACCTTCAATGGTGAAACTTACACTACTTCCCTCCAATTGAGAACAGACGAAACACTGGTCATCGAACTCCCTATTGCGACCAATATTGAAGAAATAGAGCGCCAAAACCGTTTTGTTCTTTACCCCAACCCTTCCAGTGGTTCTTTCCAACTTCAATACGATTTTCCACAAAACACCAATTTGACCTTTGAAGTATATGACATCACAGGTCGCCAATTGCAGGTTTTCTCCAAAAATGTGATGCCACAAAAAATGTTTGTCCATTCTTTTGACCTACAAACAGGAATTTATTTTGTGAAGGTAAAAGATGGACAAAGAATAATGGTTGAAAAAATGGTTGTGGAGTAGCATTGTGACGAATGTTACCTTCAAACAAGGGGCTTTTGTCTATCTTTGCGGCACACAAATAACTCTTCAAAAAAATCTATTATGGTGATTAGTAGATTAGTAACTGGTGATTTGTTTATCAATCTTTTGTAAGAAAAATAAGTTGCCATGTATTAAAATTTTGCTGTACTACAATGACAGTACAAACAGTTGGCATTAAGTAGTTCCTCATATTGACCCTAACAACTAAAACTTCATAACTGCTTGTTTATCAACAACATTTTTAATTTTCATTCACTACTTGCTAAGCCTCTTTGTTTTATTTTAAACCCAACAATTTGAAGCTGCCAAAACCTTTAATTGAACCCAAAATAATCAAATCATGAAAGGAAAATTGTGGACTATCCTAAGCTTGAAATGCCCTCGATGTCAAGAAGGAAAATTGTTTAACAATCCCAACCCCTACAACATCAACGATATTGACAAAATGCCCTCTCATTGCCCAAACTGCAATTTGGATTACGAACCAGAATTAGGTTTTTGGTACGGCGCAATGTTTGTCAGTTATGCCGTTACAGCGGTATTTTTAATCATTGTTTTGGGATTTTCGCTCATCGTTCAAGGCTCTATTAGTCGTACCTACTTATGGATTTGTATTGCTTTTATGCTCTTGACATGGCCCTATATTTTTCGGGTTTCACGGTCTATTTGGTTGAACATTTCTCAATTTGTAGACAAGCACATTCAGTAACTTGGTCACCAATATAGTGATTGATTCATTGTGATTTTTGTACCAACTATTGCAGTTTCCAAGGCTATTAACCATCATTTTTTTGTACAAAACATAAACTTATATTGAGTTTATCCTGTACCAATAATCGTCAAAAATAAATCCTGACTCTTAGCGACCCCACTCCTCTCTAACTTCCAAAAGAGAAATAGTTGTCAGGATTTATTTTTTCGTTTTATCTAATTTTGATTTCTCCAACATGCAGTTAAAGAATTATCTTCCGATTCTCAAATGGCTTCCTGATTACAACAAACAAAAACTACGTGGCGACCTCATTGCAGGTTTTACGACAGGAGTGATGCTTGTTCCACAAGCGATGGCTTATGCCATGATTGCAGGTTTACCTCCCATTTATGGACTGTATGCAGCACTGATTCCCTTGATTATCTATGCTATTTTTGGAACTTCCATGCAATTAGCGGTTGGACCAGTAGCCATTGTTTCGATGTTGGTCATGACGGGAGTTAGTCAATTTGCAGAACCTGAAAGCGAATTGTTTATCCAATTGGCAATTCTGACGGGCTTACTGGCAGGGTTGATTCAGTTGGCAATGGGAGTATTGAGGCTCGGAATGTTGGTCAATTTTTTATCGCATCCTGTTTTGAGTGGATTTACTTCCGCAGCAGCCGTCATCATTGGATTGGGGCAATTCAAACATTTTTTGGGAATCGAAATCGAACGGAGTAGCTACGTTCACGAAATTCTTTGGAATATTGGCAGTCATATACACGAAACCCATTTGCTGACCTTTGGAATTGGGCTTGGAGGAATTGTCCTCATTAAGCTTCTGGGTAAAATTCATTCTGCATTTCCAGCAGCTTTGGTCACCTTGTTTATCTGTACTTTGGCAGCCTATTACCTTGATTGGGAGGCACAAGGCGTTCTCATCATTGGAGCAGTACCAACAGGCTTACCTTCTTTTTCGATTCCTAGTTTCACGTTTGAGCAAATGAATCAGTTGATTCCAATGTCCATCACAATAGCACTCATCAGTTTTGTTGAATCCATAGCTATCGCCAAAACTCTGGAAGCCAGACACAAAGATTACAAGATAGATGCCAATCAAGAACTCGTTGCCTTGGGTTTGGCAAAGTTTGTGGGAGCATTTTTCCAATCATTTCCCACCACAGGGAGTTTTTCCCGCTCTTTTATCAATGATGAAGCTGGCTCACAGACCAATATTGCAGGAATCATCAGCATGGTATTTGTCGCTTTGGTATTGATATTTTTCACCCCACTTTTCTACTTTATGCCCAAAGCTATTTTGGCATCCATCATTATGATATCTGTTTTTGGTTTGATTGATTTCAAAGAACCCAAATACTTACTTCGAAGCGATAGGAGTGATTTTATTATGCTGATGATGACTTTTGTTACGACCTTAATCATGGGAATTGGTACGGGTATTTTGACAGGTATTTTGTTTTCCTTGGGCGAGGTGATTCTACGCAGCACCAAACCCCACATGACCATCTTGGGACAAATTCCCAATACCGTTTATTACCGAAATACAAAACGCTATCCAGAGGCCTTGAAACGCAAAGAAATGTTGATTATCCGCTTTGATGCTGAACTTTACTTTGCCAATGTCAATCACTTCAAAGAGACATTAGAAGAATTCATCGCTGCAAAAGGAGAAGAACTGCAAGTGATTATATTGGAGGCTTCAAGCATTCATGCACTTGACTCGACGGGTATGCACACCTTGGAAGAGGTCATTGAAGATTGTGCCAACAACGATGTCAGTTTTTATTTTACGGGGGTGATTGGACCTGTTCGAGATGCCTTTCACAAAGGGAAACTCATCAGTACTATTGGGCGAGAAAACCAGTTTATGCGTGTGCACGATGCGGTTGAATACTTCGATGAGATGACTGCCGAAAAAACGGCTGAACGAAACTTTACAAGGGCTTTGCAGACCAATTATGGAAAGAGGAAGTCATAGATTCAATCAGCTTTGTTTTGGATGAGAATTCCTCGCAATGGTTTTCCAAATCCCCAAAATACTATTTATCTCTGATTTGATATTATACACCTGTGTATCAATACTCAATTCCCCTTTCTCCACTTTCATAAACCGCCAATCATAGCCCGTTGTCACACAACCATAGACTGCCTCCAAAGGCGTTTCTTCTTGCTCATTAAACAATTCAACTCCAATCATTTGGGCAGCACATTGCGCCAATCCCTGTTGAACCGTTTCGGCTTTGGCTTCAATAGCTGCAAAAATAGGGGACTCAACAGCAACTCTTACCGAAGAAAAGGCATACAAAAAATCGCATTCACCTCTCAAACCTTTGTCCTTATCTACATTCAAATGCCTCCCTGAATACAGGTGGAAATCTTGGTCAGACATCAAACGAAAATTGTCCAAAACAGGTTGAATCAACCATTCAGAACGTTCTTTTTCGCTAATTGGAGAATACTCTATGGCTACTTCCAAAGCATGTTCGAGCCATTTATTGGGTACGATTTCTTCTATGTCAGGAAAAAGAACAAATTGTTTTAATTTAAGTCCAGAAGTCTTTGTGACTTGCCGTATATTCTTAAAATCTCGAAATGCCATGAATAAAGGATTAATTTCTTCTGTATAACCTCTCCCTTGAAGTTCACCAACATATTTATCTGCCAATTCCTCTTGTTCATTGTCCTTCAACAACTTTATCAACAATTCCAGCTCTTCATGAGAGAGCGAAAGTTTGGGTGTGGGGTTTTCGACGGGGATAGATTCTATTGCAGCTACCATGGAATTTTTTTTTTTAAAGATTGCGATTTAAAGCATTTCATATAAAACAAAATATTGTCATTCCGTTTTTACGACAGAATAGCCCTCTACAATGGCTTTCCAAATTCCTAAAACACTGCTCATCTCCGATTTAGTGCTATAAATCTGTGTATCAATAGATAATTCCCCTTTCTCCAATTTCATAAACCGCCAATCATAGCCCGTTGTCACACAACCATAAACTACCTCCAAAGGCGTTTCTTCTTGCTCATTCAATGCTTTAATGCCAATCATTTGTGCAGCACATTGAGCAGTTCCTTGCCGAATCATCGTTTCTTTCGCTTCAATTGTTGCAAATATCGGACACTCAACATAGTCCCTAACATCCGAAAAAGCATACAAAAAATCACACTCCCCACGCAACCTAATATCTTTTTCCACACGCAATTGCCGCCCTGAATACAAATCAAAATCTCCTAAAGACATCAGTTTAAAATTATTCAAGATAGGGTAAATCAACGATTCAGAACGCTCTTTTTCGGTAATAGGTGCATAAGCAATCCCTTCTTCTAATTGTTGTTTTAGTTTTTCAGTCGGTTCAAATAATTCTATATCAGGAAACAAATTAAATTGCCGTACCTGTACTCCAAAAGTTTTTTTGATTGCTTGAAGGTTTTTAAAATCTCTAAATGCCATGAATAAATTTTTAATCGGTTCTGTATAACCCAGTTCCTTCAGTTCCTCCATGTATTTGTCTGCCAATTCCTCCTGCTCATTGTCCTTCAACAATTTCATCAACAATTCCAGCTCTTCATGAGAGAGTGAAAGTTTAGGTGTGGGGTTTTCGACGGGAATAGATTCTATTGCAGCTACCATTCGTTTTGTTTTTAGAATTCGCAATTTACAAAAGATTTATACGTTAAAGATAAGGATTTTCCAACAGTAAATCAAGCCCCTAAACAACACACTATGAAAACCAAACATACACTTTGGGCAACTCTATTTCTTCTATTTAGCCTCACAAGCTACTCCCAAACCAAAATCATCGCCCACAAAAGTCACAGCGGAAAAGCATCTACTTTCAACATTCATTCGGTTCACAATTTTGGATTGGGACCAATGATTTCAACTGATACGGTCATTCATGTATCGGACTCTATTTTTGTCGCAATCATGAGTGAATACTTGAGCAAAGAAACTTGGAGGGATACTGTTGAATACAGTGCCACAAACAAAAACTACTATTTACAACACATTTTTTTGGGGAAATCATTAGGAGAATTGAAGGCAGAAATGCCCAATACCGTTTTCATTGGTTTTGAAAAGGAGGGTGAACAAACTCCACCAATTCACTATTTTTATCCACGCCGCCCCAATGCCAATCCCGATTATGCTCCTTCGACTCAACCAAAACAAAATTCCAACCAGCAGAGTCCTGTGAAAAACAATTGAGATGGAAACCACACAAATTCAGTGGTCACTTAGCCAAAAGTTAGGCTTTCGATTTGCAGTATGTTTTGTGCTGTTGTTCATTTTTTCCCTACCATCACCCAATACCTTTTTACCGAATGTGGGCGGGTATTTGCAGCCATTTTTTGAAGCCTTGACCAAATGGTTTGGCGACAATATCCTGCAAATCCAACAACCTTATACCCACCAACTCGTTTCGGACTCAACAGGTTTGTATATCCACACTTTCGTCTTGCTCCTCATTGCAGCTATCACTGGAATTGTTTGGAGTACCTTTGACTTCAAACGAAAAAACCACCAAGTTTTAGCCTATTGGTTTCGAACTTTTATCAGCTACTATTTGGCTTTTCAGCTCTTCAAATACGGCTTCAATAAGGTTTTCAAGCTGCAATTTTATTTGCCCGAACCCAATATTTTGTACTCCAATGTGGGGAGTTTGGGACGTGATATTTTGTATTGGAGTCTGATGGGAGCATCCTACTCCTATACCGTTTTTAGTGGCGTTTTGGAGTTAATCCCTGCTTTTTTGCTCTTGTTTCGGCGTACAAGATTGTTGGGGGCATTGATAGCCTTTGGAGTATTGGTAAATGTGGTGATGATTAATGTGAGTTTTGATATTTCGGTCAAAATCCTGAGTAGTTTTTTGTTGTTACTTTCGGCCTTAATTATCTTTCCTGACCTACGTAATTTGTATCGTTTTTTCCTTCAAAACCAAAAAACTACACTCCAAAAATGGGCTCCAATCTATTCTTCTTCAAAACACATTTGGATGTATTCGGTTGGCAAATCTTTCGTGATTTTACTGCTACTTGTGGATGTATTGTTTCCCTACTTCAAAGCCAACAATTTCAATGATGACTTAGCCCCCCGCCCTTTTTTACATGGAGCTTATGAGGTATCCATTTTTGCAGTGAATCAAGACACCATCCCCCCTTTATTGACCGAGCAGAACCGTTGGAAACGTTTTTTTGTCCATCGAGAAGGGTATTTCATTTTAGAAAATATGCAGGAGCAAATGCAGGATTTCCCACTGCAAATCAATAGCCATACGCAGGAAATGATATTGAAGGAAGAATTGAGTGGTCGACAACTCATTTTCCAATACAACTACTCCCCTACGGATAGCCTTTTGCAGCTCAAAGGTTCTTTTCAAAACAATTCGATTCACATTGAAGCCCAACAAATCGACTTGCAGCAATTGCCTATCCTTCAAAAAAATACCAACTGGACGATTGACGATTATTTTCGTTGATTGAGT
>JBGCDY010000954.1:0-12868 GCA_045105835.1 Chitinophagales bacterium | reverse complement strand
CAATCCACTTAGTGAATATCATTTTTTGCAGCACATTCGCAGTGTTGCAGCCAAAAATAAGTTGTGGAAGTCCTATATAGGTTTGGGATATTATGGTACGATTACTCCTCCTGCTATTCAGCGCAATGTATTTGAAAATCCAGGTTGGTACACCCAATACACGCCCTATCAAGCAGAAATTGCACAAGGGCGATTGGAGGCTTTGTTGAATTTTCAAACCATGGTGTCGGATTTGACAGGAATGGAACTCGCCAATGCTTCTTTGTTGGATGAAGGTACGGCAGCTGCTGAAGCAATGCAGATGGCTTACCGTCTAAAAAATAAGCGAAAGAAGCAGCTAAGGAATGTATTTTTTGTGGACAAAAGCTGTTTGCAAACTACGATTGAAGTGCTGAAAAGCCGTGCCGAACCATTGGAGGTCGAAATAGAAGTAGGTGATTTTCAAACCTATGAATTTCAGGACAAGGTATTTGCTTGTTTGCTTCAATACCCTGCACAAAATGGAGCTGTTCATAATTATGCTTCAATTGTCGAAAAAGCACAGGCTGTAGATGCAATGGTTATTGTAGCTGCTGATTTGTTGAGTTTGTGTTTATTGACCCCTCCTGGTGAATGGGGTGCAGATGTGGTGGTTGGAAACACCCAACGCTTGGGAGTGCCAATGGGATATGGAGGTCCTCATGCGGCATATTTCGCTACAAAAGAAGCGTATGCTCGACAATTGCCTGGGCGCATTATTGGAGTTTCGATAGATAACAATGAAAATCCTGCTTACCGAATGGCACTTCAAACTCGGGAGCAACATATTCGACGAGACAAAGCGACTTCTAATATATGTACCGCACAAGCATTGTTGGCAATTATGGCAGGAATGTATGCGGTGTATCATGGTGGAGAAGGGTTGAAGGCTATTGCAAAGGAAGTACATGAATTGACTTGTTTGTTGGATACTAAATTGCAGAAACTGGGCTTCACACAATCGAACGAACACTATTTCGATACCTTATTAATAGACCTTCGAAAACATACTTCTACTTCTGGATTGCGTGTCAAAAGAGTGACCGAATTGGAGGAAGTCAACTTTCATTATTTAGACGAAAGTTGTGATTTAATCGGAATCTCTTTGGATGAGACTTGTAGTTTGGAGGATGTGAATAGAATTGTGCGGGTTTTTGCAGAAGCAAACGATATCGGGTTTTCTGAAAATGAAGAGGTATCAGAGAAGGTTTCTTCAAAAATCCCTAATGACCTGCAAAGACAAAGTGCATTTTTGACCCATCCTGTCTTCAATACCTACCATTCTGAGACCAAATTGATGCGCTATATCAAGGGGCTTGAAAACAAAGACCTCTCATTGACTCACTCCATGATTCCATTGGGTTCATGCACAATGAAGTTGAATGCAGCTGTTCAGTTGATGCCTGTTAGTTTCCCTGAGTTTTCTCAATTACATCCTTTTGTGCCAATAGAACAGGCAGCTGGTTATCAGCAGGTTTTTGAAGAATTGGAGCGAGATTTGTCCGAAATTACAGGTTTTGCAGCTTGTTCACTCCAACCCAATTCTGGTGCACAGGGCGAATATACAGGTTTGATGGTCATTCGAGCTTATCACCAAGATAGGGGAGATGTACATCGGAATATTGCTTTGATTCCTTCTTCTGCACACGGTACGAATCCAGCTAGTGCAGTAATGGCGGGTATGAAAGTGGTCATTGTGAAATGTGATGAAAACGGAAATATTGATGTAGCAGATTTGAAGTTGAAGGCAGAGAAATACAGCCAAAATTTGGCAGCACTCTTAGTGACTTATCCTTCAACACATGGGGTTTTTGAAGCCGCTATTCAAGAAATTTGTCAAACAGTTCACGAACATGGTGGACAGGTGTATATGGATGGTGCAAATATGAATGCTCAGGTTGGTTTGACCAATCCTGCAATGATTGGAGCAGATGTTTGCCACCTTAATCTACACAAAACCTTTAGTATTCCTCATGGTGGTGGAGGTCCAGGTATGGGACCTATTTGTGTGGCAGAGCATCTAAAAGAGTTTTTGCCTGCTCACAGATTCAAACCAAATAGTTCTCCAAAAGGAATTTATGCAATTGCATCAGCTCCGTGGAGTAGCGCCAGTATTTTGTTGATTTCATATGCTTACATCAAATTGCTGGGAGAAGAAGGTGTCGCACAGGCTACAAAGTATGCGATTTTAAATGCCAACTATATCAAGCAACGATTGGCTGATTATTATGATGTCTTGTATGTTGGAGAGGAAGGACGGGTCGCACATGAATTGATATTGGATATACGTCCGTTCAAACGGAGTCACGGTATTGAAGTGACGGATATAGCCAAACGATTGATGGATTATGGCTTTCATGCGCCAACAGTTTCTTTCCCTGTTGCAGGCACGATTATGATAGAACCTACTGAAAGCGAGTCAAAAGAGGAAATAGATAGGTTTTGTGAGGCAATGATTTCTATTTATAAAGAGATGGAAGAGATTCTTTTGGGAACGGCTGATATGAAAGACAATGTATTGAAAAATGCTCCTCATACGCTGCAAGAATTGACCGCAAATGATTGGAGTCATTCTTACAGTCGTCAAAAAGCTGCTTATCCTCTACCTTATTTATACAATCATAAATTTTGGGTAAAAACAGCGAGAATTAGTAATTCTTATGGTGATAGAAATCTGATTTGTAGCTGCCCTCCGATAGAATCTTATGAAGCTCAAGAAGTCATTTAGCGAGTAAAAATGATTGATTTTTGATTTATTAAACTATTTTAAATGTTTGATAAAAGTAAAAAAAGCACTTTGATTTAGTTTATTGACCAAATTTTAATATTTTTGGCTTGGCTTTTTTAAATGTTGGGAGTAAATACCTAACTTTACCCAAATGCTTTTAATACTGAAAAAAATATTTTAATTCCAATTAAACTTTTAAATAAAATAGCACATTATGAAGAAAAATTTATTGACCCTTATTCTTCTTATTACTGCAGTTTGTTGGAGCAATAGCGTTTTTGCTCAACCTGCAAACAATGAGTGTTCTGGTGCAGAAGTGATTGCTACTGCTCCTGGTTTCCCTCTACAGTTCGGTCCTTATGATAATTCTGAGGCAACTTCAGAAGCATCTGACCCTGCTAATCCAGGTTTTCCTGATGAGAGTATAGACAACACTACATGGTACACTTTTACGGGTGACGGAAACGCTTACTTTATTTACACAAGTGCAGCATGTGCTGGATTTGACATTCCTGGAGACGATTATATCGCAGATGGAGATAGCCAAATAGCTGTTTACACTGGTGGTTGTGATGGTCTTGAGTTGTTGACATTTGATGAAGACAATGTTCACGTTCCAGAATACGATGCGAATGGCAATTATCCTGCTGGCGCAATCATCGAAACCGAAATGGGTGTTGATTACCACATTATGGTAGATGGTTATGCTGGTTCTGCTGGTCAGTTTTGTATCGTAGTTACTGATTGGGTATGCGAAGCTAACATTGAGTTGGCAGAAGGACAAGAAACTTCTATTAGTATCTGTTCTGATGCATCTGCTGAGATTGCTATCAACGAAGCTACTTTGAACTTTGGTGGTATGACTATCGGTGTAGGTTTGGAGTATGGTGTTTCATGGCAAATGACGGGAGAAAACCCTGAAGGTACTCACCCTCGTTTTCACCCAAGTTTCCTTGGATTCGTAGGTACTGATTTCGTATTCAATGGCCAGCCTGACGGTACTGATCCATTTGGCTTTGGTATTCCTTGTATTTGGTTGACTCCTACTTCTGTTGCCAACATTGGAACAACTGGTTCTGCTTTCTTGGCATTTGATTGTCAAGCAGTAGCTACTGAGTCTATTGAGGTATGTTTTATTGCTGATGGTGAAGGCGATTGCGTTGACCAATGTGCTGAAACAGTAGTGGAACTTGAAGCAGGTACTCCTACTGAAGTGACACTTTGTTTGGATGAAACTATTGAATTCAGAGCGGATGAAACTACTTTGAACTTTGGCTTGTCTGCTGGTGTAGCTCCAACTGTAACTTGGTTTTTGAATGATATCGATCCAATGGGTAATCCATTAGGTGTTCCTGCTGAGAACTTTTTAGGTTTCATCAATGGCAATCCATTAGCTTTATTAGGTGATGGTGAAGCAGGTGAACTATGGGTTACTTGTACTATCTTTGAAGACTACAATGATGAAGACGGTGCGACTTTTACTTGTCGTATTTACACTGAAACAATCCACATTACTTTCTTAGCAGATGGAGATCCTGCTTGTGATGTTGTTGCTTGTGAAATCGAAGAAGGTGACGCAGGTATGTTGAGTACTGATGATGTGACTACTATTTGTGTAGGTGATGGTGAAGCAGATATGATCAGCTTTACTTCTTCTTATGATGGTATGGGAAGCTATGGTTACTTGGTTACTGACGATTCAGGGATTATTCTTAGCCCAGGTATCGTAGGTACTACTGAGTTCTCAAATGATTTTGATGACGCTGGTACTGGTACTTGTTTGGTATGGGGTTTCACTTGGGAAGGCGAAGGCTTTACTGATGGCTTCACAATGGGTGCTGATGTATTGGATGTACTTATTGACTTAGGCGAAGATGCTTGTTTTGATCTTACTGATCCTATCGAGGTTATTAGAGAAGCTTGTGCAGAGGCATTGGATACTTCTGATGCAGATACAACTGTAGGTGAAGATTCTTATGTTGTTTCTTTCACTGTTACAGGTGGTGAGACTGGTGATTATACTGCTACTGGTGGTACTGTTGATATGAATGGTCTTTTCACAAGTGATCCTATTGCTTGTGGTACTTCTTACTCTATCACAATCACTGATGGTGACGAATCAGTTACTGTAGAAGGTGATGCTCCATGTGAAGCAGTTGTTGTTACTTGTCCTATTGAACTTGTAGTTAGTGAAACTTGTGACGGTGAAAATGGTACTGTGACAGTAACTATCGTTGGTGGTACTGCTCCTTATACTTCTTTTGGTACATTTGCTGATGCTGTTGAAGGAGATTCATTTAGTTTCTCTGTTCCTGAAGGCGAAGAATACAACCTTGAGGTAATTGGTAGTGATGATTGTGGTTCTGCATTTGCAAATGGCGAACTTTTCTGTAGCAAGTGTAAAAACGATGCTGGTGCATTAGGTGTTGCAGGTGGCGGTTCTGCTACTGCTTGTGGCGGTTCTGCTATAGACGTAGTTGCTAACGGTTCTGTTATTGGTGGTGAAAATACTACTTCTACTTCTGTTATTATGTACATTTTGCATTCTGATGCTGATGATGTAATGGGAAGTACATTAGGTGTTAATTCAACTGGTTCTTTCTCTGTTGCTGATGCTGGTGGAGTAGGAACTTACTTTGTTACTGCTTATGTAGGTGTTGATGAAGATGGTGACGGTGCAATTGATTTCTTCGGAGATGAGTGTACTGTTAGTTCTGATTCTTTCGCTATTACTTTCTCTGAAGGTACTGACCTTACAATTACTGCTCAAGAAGATTGTGACGAAGATGCTGAATTGGTAACTGTTAACTTTACTGTTACTGGTGGTGCTGACGGAGCTACTTACGCAATCACAGGTACTTTCGAAGGTACGGTTGGTGCAGAAGGTGGTTCATTCAGTGGTATTGCTGACGGAGCTACTTATACTATCAACGCTGTTGAAGTTGATGGTTGTGGTACTGGAAGTTTGACTTCTGAGCCTGTAATCTGTCAAAAAGAAGATGCTGTTGAGTGGTTAAGCTTCGATGGTGAAGTTCAGGCAACTGGTAACTTCCTTCAATGGATGACTGCTTCTGAAACAAACAATGAGTACTTCGCTGTTGAGCGTTCTTTGGACGGTAAAAACTTTGAAGTAATTGCTGTTGTTGAAGCTGCTGGTGAGTCTGCAGTGCCTACTGCTTACAATCACTTAGATCGTTCTGCTCCTGCTGGAACAAGCTACTACAGAGTGACTCAATTTGACTTCGATGGTCAAAACGATGCAACCAATGTAATTAGTTTGGTTCGTGGAGAAGGTGCGTTTGGTATTACCAATGTACGCCCTGTTCCTGCAGCTGATTATATTCAAGTTTCTTTCAGTGCAATCAGCAATGGTAGCGTTGAATTGAGCGTATATGACTTGACTGGTCGTGTGATGATGCAAACATCTGTTGATGCTACAACTGGTATCAACAATCAAACTATTGATATCTCTGCTTACCCAGTAGGTATCTACATGGTTTCATTGAACAATGGTTCTGATGTTGCTACTCAACGATTGATCAAAGAGTAATCAAAAAAATGATTTCAAAGTACCGACAATGTTTACATTGAAGGTACTTGTAACTCATAAATAAATGAAAGTCCCCAAGCCCATCATAAGGTTTGGGGATTTTTTTTTCAAAAAAATGAATATATTTTGGTATAATTGATGTGGAATGACGTTTTTTGCAGCAATTTTTGAAATACTGATGGTGCTATTCGTAGTATTTTTTCATGGCTACTTATCTAAATCATAATTTTTTATTTTAAAAAAGAATATAAATAGTTAGAATAATGAAAAAAATAATACCGTTTTTTCTGATGTGCGTAGTTTTTTTATTGAGCAGCAATACCTATGCACAATGTGATGATTTTGCCATTGAATTTAGTGAAAACTGTGTAGGCGAAACGACTGCGGATGTTTTGATTACAATCGTAGGTGGAACCGCTCCTTACAGTATCGCAGGTACCTTCAATGACGGAGCATATGAGGACAATACGCTTACTATTAGCGTTGAAGACAATGAAGAGTACATAATAGATGTAACCGATGCAGAGGGCTGCAATGCTAGTTTGGCACGTTCTACTTTCTGTAGTAAATGTTTGAACGATGCAGGGGATGTTGTTGAAGCAAATACAGGGAGTGTTAATCTACAAACTATTTGCTCTGGAGAATCCATCACAGTCGTTGCACTCAATGCAGTCGTAGATGCTAATAATCCAGAAGACCCCAGTTCTACATTGATTTATGCGCTTCATACAAGTGCTTCTAATCAAGCAGGAGATATTATCTTGGTTGAAGTAACGAATAGTGTAGAAGGAAATATTGAAAACGGAACGATTAGCTATGCCGATGCTATTGCAGCAGGAGCTATTCCAGGAGTAACCTACTACATTTCATCTGTAGTTGGACCTGACAGCGACGGCGATGGCCTGCCTGATGTGTTAGGAGATGAATGTACGGTCATTGCACCAGGATTGGCAGTAATCTTCACAGAGGGCTTTACGGTTAGTCTCAATGTAGATATTGATTGCAATCCAACTACAGGTGTTGCTACGATTACTGCAAATGTAACAGGCGGTGATGCGGGTACGATGTACAATGTGTCTGGTATTTTTAATGGAGTGGTTGCAGACGGTGCTGACTTTGTGATTGAAGACGTAGGAGATGGTGCTTGGAGTTTAAGTGCAACTGCTGCTGATGGAGGTGCTTGTGTAGTGCCTGCCTCTGTACAGGATGTGATCGAATGTGATAAGAATGTGGTAGAATGGTTGTCTTTTGAAGGGGAAGTTGTCGAAGCAGGAAATATGCTGAACTGGGCGACTGCAAGCGAAATCGACAATGAGTATTTCACAATTGAGCGTTCTGCTGATGGAGTTTATTTTGAAGTGATTGGTGTGGAAGAAGGTGCTGGCAATAGTTCAGCGTCTATAAATTACCAATTCATGGACCGAACTGCTCCAAGTGGTGTGTCGTATTACCAAATCACACAGTATGATTTTGATGGAGAAAGTACTTCTACAAATGTGATTTCATTGACTCGTGGTGAGCGTAATTTTGATATCAATGGAATTTCACCTGTTCCAGCCATTAATTATGTTGAATTGAGTTTTACTGCAATGGGGAATCAAAACATTGATTTGACACTTTATGACCTTACAGGACGTGAAATGTTGAAAAGTGTTTTGGATGCACAAGAAGGAGGAAACCGATTCGTAGTTGATATTGCTTCATTGTCACCTGGTATCTACTTGGTGTCTTTGAACAATGGATCTAAAGTAATTACCAAGAAATTAATCAAAGAGTAAGATTGTATTTTTTCTTTTGAAATTCAATCTGTTCCAGAAGCCAAGTTTTTTCTGACAACATCTTAGCGGCATTTATTTTCTTCAAAATGTCTTTGATAACAGTTAGGGGAGACTTGGCTTTTATTATTACTTTCTCTTCAATTTTGCAGAAATCACTGAGTATATTCAGAAAATTCCGATTAGCTTCAATATGATGTGCCGAAATCAAGCCTTTTTTGGAGTTGATAAAACGTCTCAAGGCATTGATCAAATCATCCCTTACCATAACCTCATCCTCTTCATAGGCGATTTTGAGCAGTAATTTACGCACATCAACTTTGAAGAAAACATCTTTAAACGTAGACTCTCTCAAAACAACCTTTGCCTTATCATAGTCGTTTTGACAGAAGTGTAAATAAGCTGTACAATACCTAAAAACATCCGCATCAGTACCTTCCTCTAACTTATCTTGATTGGATTGAATAAACTGTTCAACCCATTCGAATTTACCAAGACGAGTACCAAGTGTAACGATGTTTTTGAAGTCTCCGCTCTTGAGATAATTCTTTTCATACAACAATCCTGACTCAAGCCCCATATTGTACAAACCCAAAAGTTCTTCATAGTATTCTGGTGAACCTCCATTGCTTTTTAGGATACAGTAGTTTTTAGCAAGATTATATAGCATAATTGCCTCCGAAGAACTTATCTTTTCAATGTTTTTGTCAAAAACCTGTCTAAATTTTTGATAAGAAATCTCTTTATTGATGTCTATAAACATCAGAAGAGCATAGTAGTAAATAGCAATACTCGGAATCTCTAAAAATGCTTGTTTGTAGTTGACAAGGTTGAGGATATCATCAAAAATAGAATCATCAATACCACTGAGTCCAAAGATGTGTCGGTGACTCGCAATCACACAGGTAAGTTCTAATTTTCTGAGAACAAAAGCGATATCCATATTGTGGGCAGTCGCACTGAAATATTCATCTACTAATAATTGGAATTTTTTGGAGCGATAATCTTCCAAGTTTAGGTAGGAAGTGGCTTCATAATTGATGAGGTATTGACTGTAGTAATAGTGGTGGTTTCGATGGGGAAAATTATCTACGGACTTTTGGGCGTTGTCCAAAGCGGTCTTAGCATGTTTCTTCAACAAGCTATCTGTATAAAACCCTAAAACTTCTTTTTGAAGCAATACTTTTTGTTCTTCAATTTTGGAAATCCCAATGAAATGCTCCATTTTTTTGAGGAGACTAGAACGCAAGCGACGTATTTCGGCATCATCAAAAAGACGGTTTGGGTATAGATAAGACCATAGTTTTTCTGGGCTCAATAACTTGCTGTCATAATTTGGATGGAAACTCTTCAGGTATTCAAACAAATCAATAAGTGTCTGATTTTGATTGAAGTAAGGCGAACGAACAAATTTGCCAAATTGACTCATTTGAGTGTCCGAAAATACGCTTAATATGTCAAATAGTTTGAAATTAGACATTTTTGGGTGTTTGAAATGAGAGCATTCGATTGGACAAATTTAGGTAGAAAAGTATGATTTTTGATTTTTTTTGATTGGTATTCAAGGAGTTGCAGATGAATGCTTTTGGTAAATGGTTAAATTAATTTCGACAACACGAAAAAATGGTAATTGATATGGACAATTGGCTGGCTTATATTTGTGAAACCCGCGGAACTTTAGATAAAGTTAAACCAAATTTAATGAATTTTATAACTAAAGTTGGATTTCTTATTTTTTTATTCGTTTCGGCTACGGGTATAATAATGGCTCAACCCTGTGGTTCACCTGAAAATGTATATATCGAAACAATTGGTTTTAATACGATAAATATAGATTGGGATGAAATCGGCGGAGCAACATATTATGAAGTGGAATATGAAAATATGGAAACTTCAAATACCGAAACCACAACTTCAAATACTTCTTCCATTGTTGTTAGTAACGTAACAGGAGGAACTTATGAAATACAGATAACTACTTATTGTGATAATGGTTCTGTAAATGTCAGTTTAGGAGTTGTAGTTGTTATTGTTGATAATTTGGAAGACATCGAAACCATGTGTCACACCTGTTATCAAAAAATCAAGGAGTGCGAAGTAAAGGATGGATATGAAAACTGCAATTGTGCCGAATTGTGTAAAGACATTGAGTGCTGCAATTTTGTAGTGAATAACATTGTGTTGATTACACCACCAATCATGCAAGAGTGTGACTGTAAAGCACTGTGTGAGAAAGCAAGTTGTTGTGATTATATTGATGGCGATACAGGAGCAATGCCCATCATTTGTGAGGAATGTGCCGATGCAGTGAGAAATTGCAACAAAGCCACAAAAGCAAAGGGTAATAAAACAAGTATTCTTTTAGAAGACATTGAAGCTTGTCAAATAGAAGCAATGTATCCAAATCCATTCAAAAATCAGCTTCAAATCTCTTTTGAACTACATTACAATGCGACAACTTCATTGACAATTTATGACAATAAAGGACAAGAAGTAAGCCGAGTATTGAATAGTAAAGAGCAAGAAGAAGGAACGCATCAATATCATTTGAATACAAATGATTGGAAAACTGGAATTTATTACAGCGTATTAGAAACAAAAGAAGGCTGTAAGACAGTTCAAAAGATGCTAAAAATAGAATAGTTTATTGTGTTAAAAAATAAGTCATAGTGATTTACCCGGTTATCTCGGTAATCGGGTAATATCTTGACAATACAAAATATAAAATGAGAGCACAAAAAATTGAGAACTGAGAGTCAATAAGTGCCAACAATACAATTCTCTGACAAATAGCTTGTATATTTCCTACGTAAGTACCCCTTTTTGCCCTGCAAAGAGGGGTTTCTTCATTATATGAAATAGGCTTCAGAAATTTTTAAAAACCTCTGAAGCCTCACATAATCTATCAGTAAATAATTCAACCCAATTCAAATTTTAATCAACTCTGAGCGATAGAGCCTTTGAATTTGAGCCTTTCTACGCTGCTTTCATTTCATCAAACTTTGCAGCACTTTCTTCCATGCGCTTCAATACTTCCGTTTTGCCCAACAAAGCCGCCATATCGAAGATAGAAGGCCCAGACTTAGTTCCTGCCAACATCACCCGAAACACCTGCAAAACATCCCCAAAACCGAGACTATGCTCTGCCATAAATGCTTTTACGGTAGCTTCAACATTTGCCGCAGAGAAATCCTCTAAAGCCGCAAACTGATTTTTGAGTTGGTGAAACAAAGGAACTCTTTCTGGTTTCCATTTGGTGCGAACCACCTTAGCGTCATATTCTTTTGGAGATTCAAAAAAGAAATAACCACTTTCCCAAATATCCTTGATAAAAGTCATTCGTTCTTTCATCAAATCACAAGCAGCCGCCAAAAAATCTTGGTCTACATTCTGGTAAGCCTCAGGAACAACTTTCATTGCAGCCTCAGCCAATGTCGAACCAGCAGCCGATTTGATGTACTGTTGATTGAACCACTGCGCCTTGGTCCAGTCAAAACGTGCGCCTGACTTACCAATACGGTCAATGCTAAAAGCTTCAATCAGTTCATCCATCGAAAAGATCTCTTGTGTTGTGCCAGGATTCCAGCCCAAGAATGCCAATAAATTGACAAACGCTTCTGGGAAAAAACCCATTTCACGATAACCCGTTGAAGATTCGTCTTTTGAAGGATGTTGAAAAGCCAAAGGGAATAAAGGGAAACCCATTTTGTCGCCATCTCGTTTACTCAATTTCCCTTTACCAGTTGGCTTGAGTATCAAGGGAAGGTGCGTAAATTGAGGCATTGTGTCCTCCCACCCCAAAGCACGGTACAAGAGCACATGGAGTGGAGTAGAGGGCAGCCATTCTTCCCCTCGAATAACGTGTGTGATTTCCATCAAATGGTCGTCTACCACATTGGCGAGGTGATAAGTAGGCATTCCGTCACCCTTCAACAAAATTTTATCATCAACCTCATTGCTGTTCACCCTTACAGTTCCCCGTACCAAATCCTCAACTACTACCTCTTCGCCAGCAGGAACCTTCAATCGGATGACCCACGGAGTGTTTGCCGCCAAAAGAGCTTCCGTTTCGGTTTTGCCCAATGAGATAGAATTACGCATACCCATTCGGGTATCAGGACCATATTTGAAAACCTGTTTTTGAGCCTCACATTCCTTTCGTTTTGCAGTCAATTCTTCAGGTGTGTCAAAAGCATAATAAGCATGACCACTCTCCAACATTTGCTGTGCATAAACATTGTAGGTCGCTTTTCGCTCTGACTGGCGGTACGGACCATAATCCCCTCCTACATGAGTTCCCTCATCGCATTCAATACCACACCATTTCAAAGACTCCACGATGTATTCTTCTGCGCCAGGAACATACCTGTTTCGGTCGGTATCTTCAATCCGCAAAATAAAACTTCCGCCTACTTTTCGAGTGAAAAGATAGCAGTAAAGGGCTGTGCGTATGCCACCAATGTGTTGAAATCCTGTCGGACTCGGCGCATACCGTGTTCTAACTTTTTGACTCATCTTTTGTTTTTTATCATTTTGAAGTGCAAAATTAAAGAAATTATGTTGTGATTGTTGAATGGTTTGCTGGCTATATTCTTAAATTGCCGAATAATAGGTATCGGATACCTTCTTTGAAGAGAGCAGTTCAATAGATGCTCTGTTGTCTTGATAAAGTATAGGTATCCGATACCTATGCCCCATTTTTTTATTTTCAATTCAATATATGTACTGGGTCAAAACTCCTTTTTTCGTCAAAAAGTTCCTCTTTCCAAGTTATACATGGAACGGAAAAAAGACTGC
>JBGCDY010000953.1:0-3132 GCA_045105835.1 Chitinophagales bacterium | reverse complement strand
CTACAATGCGACTACCCACAATGAGGGTTTGGCAACTTATTTTAGAGAGCATCTACGGCAAGAACTAAAGAAATGGTGCAAAACCCACAAAAAAGCAGATGGTTCTAACTACAATATTTACACCGATGGTCTAAAAATCCACACCACGATTGATTCACGTATGCAGAAATACGCAGAATTGGCGATGGGAGAACACCTCAAAGATCTGCAAAAAGTATTCGATGCACACTGGAAAGATAAGAAACCTTGGGGCAAAAGTGCGAACTTGATTGAATATGCTGTCAAACAATCCCCTCGGTACAGACAACTCAAAAAGAGTGGTTTGGCGTGGAATGAAATCAACAAGATTTTTGCCAAACCCATCGAAATGGAAATTTTTACATGGGATGGCGAAAAAACCAAAACCATGAGCCCCTTAGATTCTGTGGCACATTACCTTCAATTTTTGCACTCAGGTCTATTGAGCATGGAAGCCCGAACGGGCTATGTGCGTGCTTGGGTAGGAGGAATCAACCACAAATACTTTCAGTACGACCACGTCACTTCTACCCGACAAGTAGGCTCAACTTTCAAGCCGATTGTCTATGCCGCAGCTTTGGAGAGTGGAAGAAATCCCTGTGAATTTATCGAAAACGAACAGCGTGTTTATCCCACCAAAGACAATTGGTCGCCCCGAAATTCGGATGGTGACTATACAGGACAATATTCGATGCAAGGCGGATTGGTCAAGTCGGTGAACACCATTTCGGCAGAACTGGTTTGGCAAACGGGCGTACCCAAAACGACTGCTTTGGCGAGAGATATGGGAGTCAAAAGCAAGCTACCAAAAGGGCCTGCAATCGCATTGGGAGCAGCAGATATTTCACTCTTGGAAATGGTATCGGTTTACAGCACTTTCGCTAATCGTGGGCGTTCAGTAGACCCTGTTTATTTGCTCAGAATTGAAGATGCAGAGGGAAATGTAGTGGAAGACTTCCGCAAACCTGCCAGCAAAAATTGGGTACTCAAAAAGGAAACGGCTGATATGATGGTCGAAATGATGCGAAATGTGGTGAACCAAGGAACAGCACAGCGGTTGAGGGGCAAAAGGTATGGCATCAAAACAGATATAGCTGGAAAAACAGGCACGACTCAGGACAACACAGACGGTTGGTTCATTGGATTTACTCCCGAATTGGTGACAGGCGTTTGGGTGGGAGGTGAAGCCCGCCAGATTCGATTCAGAAGCCTTAAATTGGGACAAGGAGCCAACACTGCCTTACCGATTTGGGCAAAATATATGCGAAAAGTGTATGCCGATGGTGGTTTTGAAAAATTGGAAAACCGCAAATTTGAAGAACTCAATGATTCCTTGACTTTCTTGATGGCTTGCCCTCTATTCCTTCCTGAATTTGACTCTTTATTAACCGATTCTACTCTTTTGGTCGAAACAGATTCGATTCCTTCAATGGACAGAGAAACCTTGTTTAAGCTCGAACGCCAGCAAGAGCGAGAAGCTAAAAAGGCTCAAAGACAGGCAGAAAAGGAGGAGAAGCAATTGCAGCGAGAGGAGAGAAGGGCAGAGCGAAAAGAAGAAGGCAAGGAAAATGTATTGGACCTTATCCGCAATGTTTTTGGTAAAAAGAAAAAAGACAAGGAATAATGTAGTGATTTGTGACTGGTAATTAGTCGTTAAACTGTTTGATTTTCAATGTTTTTTTTAATGCTCAATAACGATGGGTTTCGAAACCCATCGTTATTGAGCATTTTTTTTGAAGAAGGGAGGCTCAAAACTTTACCACTTTCTCCGTCCACCAGCTTTGCCCATCCGAAATTTGCACCAAATAGATACCCGCTGTTTGTTCAGATAAATCCACTTCGATGGAGGATTGAAGTATAGGCATTTGCTGCAATGTGCGACCGTGAATGTCGGTAATGGTCAATTGAAGGTCTTTGATTTTGGGATTCTGCAATTGAAGTCTAAAACGATTGTTGGTTGGATTGGGATGGAGTGTAATTTGTTCTGCAAAGTGAGTTGGAGGTTCGATGTTTGTAAAATAGCAGTCGCCAACTGTTGCTTCAATGAGGTTGAGATTTTGAGAGCCAAAGCTTTGAACATGAACGGCAGTAAGCCCCAAAGTGGTACTGAAATACTTGTCTCGACAAACATAGCAATCTGCTGTGATACACAATATCCCACAACCGAATTCTTCAATAATATAAGAACAGCCCTTCTCTTCAATCCCCAAAGTATAACTTACTCCACAACCCTCATCTTGCATTCTTCTAAGTTCGAGGTATCTATAGGGTATCGAACCATCGTCACTTTCTTCTTCATAGTCATAAATAGTACCCATTCCCATTCTCCAATGTGCCAAATCTACTATGTATTGAGGGAAGTAAGGGAGTACCTTTTGTTGGTTGTCACCCGCCGCACTGCTATTGAAGGTAACCCGAACAGTCGAATCAGTCCTTTCAACATCGGTGATTTCTTCTTGGTATATATTAGAGCCACCTCCTATTACTTCCCAAGTCAAAATATCTCCAATTTTGTAGGGAAAAAAGTCGGCTACAAGCGGGCTGCGTTCTCCTTTGATATTTCCTTCTGCGTCTTCAAAACCTGCAATCGTGATGTGGGTTTTGAGGTCATTGAAAAACCACTCATCAAAAGATACCCACTTCAATAAACCGAATTGTTTGCTCAGCTTGATTTCGATTTGGTCGAAATCACTATCAACTGGATTTTCTCCTTCAAAGGCTTGCACGCCAAAGGTTTTGGTGCTGTCCATAACTTCTGCTACAATTTCTTCAAAATCAGTGGAGGTGCAGGTAATCACCAAATGACTAAAAGCAAAATCGGGGTTTTTGAAGTTTTCGGAATGAACCTCCCAATTTTCATCCAATTGAGCATTCGTATAGAAGTCGATGGTATCTTGCAAGGATTCCCAATTGGTAGGAGCATCGAAACTTTCTACATTATAAGGCTGGTAAACATAGGAGTAATAAGGTTTGTTGGTGCTGGGTTTGTGAAAAACGTGACTGAGTTGGTTACCACCCAAAGGTTTTGGTGGATAACAAAATCCCAAAGACTCAATATAAGTTCTCAATGGGTATTGCAGCACCTCACCCTCTTTTTCTTCTTCATAGTCCACA
>JBGCDY010000952.1:0-13187 GCA_045105835.1 Chitinophagales bacterium | reverse complement strand
AGGTGATGGATGTAATTGCCGAAAAATTTGGGCATACATTTGAATACCATTATGGAGATGTGGGAGCGATTGCGATTGACAATACAGGCAACCCTTTGCCTGCCAAAACCTTGGAGGTCTGTCTCAATGCCGATGCATTTTTGTTTGGGGCAATCGGACACCCCAGATACGATAATGACCCAAGCGCAAAAGTGCGTCCAGAACAGGGTTTGTTGCGTTTGCGGAAAGAATTGGGATTGTTTGCCAACATCCGACCTGTTGTGGCATATGATGCGCTGTTGGATTTGTCGCCTTTGAAAAAAGAACGCATTCAAGGCGTGGATTTGGTGATGTACCGAGAACTGACAGGAGGCATTTACTTTGGCGAAAAAGGCAGGTTAAACGACGGCAAAAGTGCTTATGACACTTGCCTTTACCACGATTACGAAATCCAACGAATCGTGCGTCTTGCCTTCAATGCTGCCCAAAAACGCCGCAAAAAGGTGACACTGATTGACAAGGCAAATGTCTTGGAAAACTCAAGGCTTTGGCGAGAACAGTTTCAGGCGATTGCAGTGGAATATCCTGACATTGAAGTAGATTACCTATTTGTCGACAATGCTGCCATGCAAATGATTTTGTGGCCCAAACAGTTTGATGTTGTGGTGACGGGTAATATGTTTGGCGACATTATTTCAGATGAATCAAGTGTGATTGCAGGCTCTTTGGGCTTGTTGCCTTCTGCTTCCGTGGGCGAAAAAACGGCAATGTTTGAGCCAATTCATGGTTCTTATCCACAGGCTGCGGGTAAAAATATTGCCAACCCTATGGCAACCATTCTTTCGGCTGCAATGCTTTTGGAGCATCTGGATATGCTTGACGAAGCCGCGGCTATTCGTGTGGCGGTGGATAGTGCATTGAAGGAAGGCTATGTGACCGAGGACTTAAACAAGGAGGTTCACTACGGTACTTCGGAAGTGGGTGATTGGATTTGTAAAGCGATTGTTGAAGATAGTTTGGTTGGGGCTTAATTCGCTCAAATGATAGATATAGAAATAAGACTTCGGAAGTTTCATTTTCAAAAGATCAGTCGTAGGAAAACAACTACATGATTTTGATGAAAAACCAAACTTCCGAAGCCTGTCTTTTTACAAACAAACCTATCCTTTGTTTGTTTGAAAAGCAAAACAACAATACTTTAACCATGAACTGCAATCCAAAAGAGAAACTCTTCAAAAACTGGACAATTGAAGATCTCATATTGCAGTTTGGAATCCGCCAAACCTTTCACTGCAATGTACTTGAAAAATGGTTGTCAATTGAACATCCTTTGAATGATTTTGAAACTCGCACTTTGCAGATACTTCAAAAAAAGGCATCCCAAAAAATTCATTTTTGGAACGAAGCAGAGTTGCGAGCCAAATTGATAGACCAAATCACAGAATTGGTAGATTACGAAGCAGAAGGTTTTTTGGTGGCAGCTTTCTCTGAACGAAACATTGAGACCACTTACCACAACACCAAATTGAAAGGAAAAGTGGATTGGGTGGTGGCAACGGGTAGAAGTCAGCCTACTCAACCTTTCTTTTTTATCCACGAATATAAAAAGGAAAAAGGCACTTCTGATGACCCTTTGGCACAACTACTGGCGGCTATGATTGCAGCCAAATCCCTCCACCAAACTCCCCCTGAACCCAACTTATTCAATCCCAAACCTGTGCATTTCTACAAAGATATGACCATTTATGGTTGCTATATCATTGGTCGAAATTGGTTTTTTGTGACCTTGGAGGGAAATAATTATTGTATCAGTGAAGCATACGATTCAACAAAAATGAATAGATTGAAAGAGATTGTAAATGCACTTAAAACACAGAAAGTGTGGATTTTAGACCAGCTTCAAAAGTATGGAACAAGAATTGGGTAAAATTCACACCTCCCTACCATAAATATCCTTCAACACTCCCAACAAAGTAGGATACTCAAACACAAATCCCTCGTCTTCTTTTTTTTCGGTCAACTACAAAAAGCCTTCAAATCATTTTGATTCTCTACTACTTATGTGTATCTTTATATTCATAAAACATCCCTTATGACTGTCAATACACAGCTAATCAAAGAAACAGGAGCAACCTTTACTCCACCGCAATTAGCCGATTTCATAGCTGATAAATTACTCTCTTATTTAGAATCAAAAGAACAAAAATTAAAGGTTTTAGACCCTGCTTGTGGAGATGGAATATTGTTGTCTTCCATCTCAAAAAAACTTTTGAAGAAAGGGCTTGATTTTGAATTGATGGGTTTTGATTCCAATAAATATTTTTTGGAGAGTGCCGCTCAAAATTTGCAGTCTTTGACTTCCAATAGTGCTATTGATTTTCATCATGGTGATTTTTTGCAGCATATTCAACCTCAAAAACAACAAACTTCTTTATTTGAAGCAGCAGATTCCAATGACTCTATCAACAATAGCATTGACCTCATCATTGCCAATCCACCTTATGTACGGACTCAGATTTTGGGTGCTGATTATGCACAAGAAATTGCTAAAAAATTCAATTTGAAGGGAAGGGTGGATTTGTATTATCCTTTTTTGTTGGGTATGACCTATGCACTCAAAGAAAACGGCTTGATAGCAGTGATTACTTCCAATCGTTATTTATCCACCAAAAGCGGCGCAAGTGTCCGAAAATTCCTAAAGGAACATTATGAAATCCTCGAAATCATTGATTTGGGAGATACCAAATTATTTGATGCGGCTGTTTTGCCCGCTATCTTTATTGGTCGAAAAAAATCCGTTCCTTCAAGTCAATTCCCTCAATTCACAAAGGTTTACGAAGAATTGAATGGTTATAAGGGCACACTAAATTCAGTGAATACGGTTTACGAAATACTTAACAATGAAAAAAATGGTTTTTTTGCCATTGAAGGAAAGAAATACAAAAAGACTTCGGGGGTTATTCAGTTTGTAGAGGCAAAAGATGCTATGTGGGCTTTGCTTTCAAAGGAGGAAGACAAGTGGATTAGCAAAATACAAGAGACTTCAAAAAATACCATTGGAGATTTTTTCAAAGTTCGAGTTGGCATCAAAACAACTGCGGATAAAGTGTTTATTCGAGATGATTGGGAATCACAAAACAATCAGCCCGAAAGTAGTTTGTTGAAAGATTTGATTTCTCAACAAAATATTGAACCATGGGCATTGTGTACAAAGAAAAAATTGAAGGTAGTTTATCCACACTATTCAGAAAACGGTAAAAAACAAACCATTAATTTAGAAGACTATCCAGATGCCAAACTCTATTTTGAAGAGCATAAAGAACAGTTGAGCAATCGAAAATATTTGATTAAAGCAGGGCGAAAATGGTTTGAAATATGGGTGACACAAAATCCTGCTTTGTGGGAAAAACCCAAATTAGTTTTTCCTGATATAAGCCCTTACCCAAGGTTTTATTTTGATGAAAGTAAGCGAGTTGTAAATGGAAATTGTTATTGGATAGTGGCAGAAAAATCCGAAGATATAGATTTGTTATTGTTGGTTCAAGGGATTGCCAACTCAATGTTAATGACCAAATACCATGATTTGATGTTCAACAACAAATTGTATGCAGGGCGCAGGAGGTATTTCTCACAATATGTTGAAAAATATCCTTTGCCCAATGTTCATTCCGACTCTTCTAAAAAAATTGTTTCGATTGTCAAAACTTTGAATAATTCTCCATTGAAGGGAAAAACTGCTTTGATTGAAAAATTAGAAATTGCAGTTGCTGATGCTTTTGGTGTCGAACCTGTATTTTCTTTAGACTGAATTTAAGCTTCAAAAAAGTCTTTGGGTAAACGGATTTGGATTTTCTTGTTGAGTCCTTTTCCTTCAAATTGAGGAAATCTACCAAAAAAATCTTTTCCTGTTGTCACAATCAAATTTGTAATCTCCACAAAACCATTTTCAATTTTTCCACAAAAAACGGCATATCTCACATCACAATGCCGAACACTGATTCCTTCGATTTTCTCCATATCCAAAGGCATTTGACTATTAGGAGTCACCAAACCCAAATCTATCGTAGTAGAAGTTTGCAGTTTTACTTCGAGTAATTGATGTCTAATATCTGGAAATTGCCCATTGTCCTTGTATTCCGAAAAACCAAGTGCTTGGCAAATCAATTTATGCAATTCTGCACCACGATTTCTTTCTTGAACACTTCCAGGGTCTTCAAAACCTTGTCCAATAATGGGTTGTAGCTTCTCAAATAAAACCTTAATAGACAATACGTCTCCTTTGATTGGAATATCAATTGGACTGGAATCACTTAGTTGTATGTTCATTTTTTCGCTACACAATTCACCAACTTGGTTTGTATCTATCTCACTAACAAGTTCACATTCATCTTCAATATGACTCAATCTTGCTTGGTATTTTTGCGTAAGTTTTCCCGTTGTATCTAAAGGGGCTAAATCACTACCTGCAACTACTTTCACTTTAGTAACGACATCATCTTCATTTAGTTGTATCAGTACATACCTTCTGCTAAGGTCTAAATCTTCGTTCCAAACCTGCAAGTTATTCGATTTCTGTGTGTAAGTATCAAATTTTTGACCAATAAACCTCGGCTGGGTCTTTTTGAAAGATTTTGGAATGGAATATCCCAACGCCACACAAATGGCTAACTTCACCTTTTTCGACCTTGTTCTCAATGGTAAACCACTTAAATCCAAACCCGATAAATGGTTATCTAAAACTGCTTGCAATTCTTGACTTGTTAGCCATAATTTTTCATCTCCAACCTCGATTTTATCGTAAATGCTTAATACTAAACTTCTAATTATTTCAACCTTTATCAATCCACTTTTGAGATATTTATCCATTCCTAAAATTTATTGACTAATAACAAAAATCAAACCTACACCTCCCTACCATAAATATCCTTCAACGCTACCAACAACTTAGGATACTCAAACACAAATCCCTTCTCTTCAATCTTGTCCGAAGACACATTGATTCCTTCCATGACTGCATCCGCCATTTCACCCAAAGCCAGCCTCAAAGCAAATTCGGGAACAGGAATGGTCATTTTGGGGCGGTGGAGAGCTTTGGCGATGGTCAGCACAAAATCTTTGTTGGTGACAGGGTTTGGGGCAACTCCATTGTAAACTCCTTCTATGGTTTGGTCTTCAATGGCTTTGATATAGATATTGCAGATGTCGTCGATGTGAATCCATGAGTAATAATGTTCTCCATCTCCAAAGTGATTGCCGATCGCAAACTTTACGGGCAAAGCGATTTTTGCCAATGCTCCTCCTTTTGTCGAAAGCACCAAGCCTGTGCGAATAACGGCGGTTCGCAGATTCAACTCATTCATTTTGAAGGTAGATTCCTCCCAAACTTTGGTGACATCACTTAGAAAACCTGTTCCCTTTGCAGCGGACTCTGTTTTGACCACTTTCCCACTGTCTCCATAGTAGCTGATTCCTGATGAGCCAATGAATGCTTTTACTTGATTCGGCACTTTTTGAAGGTAATCATACAGCAAATTAGCAGTGTTAATGCGGCTGTCAATGATTTCTTTTTTGCGTTTATTCGACCACCTTTTGTCTGCCACACCTGCTCCTGCTAGGTGTATGATGTAATCAGCCGTCGAGATGGCTTCTTCTTCAATTGTTCCCTTTTCGATGTCCCATTGATAGACTTCAATGTTTTTTTTGTTTCTTTTTTAGCGACTTAGGTGGGCGACCGCATAATTTTTTGCCAACAATAGCTCACTTAGTCTTGTACCAATCAAACCTGAACCTCCTGTAATCAATACTTTTTGCATACAATTTACCTTTGTTTTTCGGATTTAATAACACTATTGTGTTCAATAGGTTGCCAATTATTTCTTATTTTGGGAACTTTTACGATTCATTGGAATAAAACCGTAAATTGATACGATACTTCAACGGAATTCACCAAGTGACAAAGTTCAAATTCAATATACAAACTCTCGCACTTGTTGTAAACCATAGTCATCAAATTAAGGAAAAATATTGCTTACCCTGAAAGGGTTTTAGCAATAGCACGGGGCAACACCCTGTGGGTGAAGTAATAAATATGACATTAGCCATGAAAGGGCGAAAGCAAAGAGAATAGCTAAATGCTTCCGCCCTTTCAGGGCTAACATTGCCTTTTTTTGCTTCATAGGGCGATGCCCTATGTTATTGCTTTAGCCCCTTTGAGGCATCATATTTTTCTACTTCTTAGCTTGACGGATATGGTTGTAAACTCCGAGGAATCGGGATAAACTGAGTACAAGTAAAGATCAATTAATTTGAAGACTTTCTCGAAACCATATTTTCAAAAAAACCAAAAATAACTTCTTTTATGATAGGTAAAATCTTCAATAAGCAATTGCTAAGTTTTGTGATGGCACTCACCATTGCTGTTTTATCGAGCTGCTCGTCTGATGGTGGTGGCGAAGACGGAAAAGTAGTGAGTAAAAAAGCGGGAGACAATACAGTAGTAGTACATGAATTGTCAGACCCAGATTTTTTAAATCCTTTTGTATCAGGTTCTGCCAATGCTACTTATGTCGAGCTCAATATTTTCCAACCTTTGTTGAGTATTGACTTCAAAACACTCGAATTGGTAGGGGTTTTGGCTGTTGGTCGCCCTGAATTGACGGAAATTGAAGAAGGTGAATATGCTGGGGGAATGTCCTTGGTGTATGAGATTCGCCCCGAAGCAACTTGGGATGATGGTTCACCTATTGTTGCAGAAGATTTTGTTTTTTCGATGAAAGTGGTCAAAAACCCAAAGGTGAACGCTGGTTCTCTTCGTCCTTATTTGAAGTTTATTGACGACATTGTAGTGGACGCTGAGAATCCAAAAAAATTCACCATTTACTCCAAAGAACGCTACCTTTTGGCAGAAGTATTTAGCGGTACGACTGTTTATCCACCTAAAGTATATGACCCCAAAAATTTGATGGCTAAATTTACCCTCAAACAGTTGAGCGACCCAAAATTTGATGCCAATGCACATCCTGAATTACAGGAGTTTGCAAAAGCGTTCAACTCTTCAAAATATGCTCGTGAAATAGGTTTTGTAGTGGGTTCTGGGCCCTACAAATTTGCAGGATGGGAAACAGGTCAGCGCATTACTTTGGAGCGCAAAAAAGATTGGTGGGGCGACAAGGTGAAAAATGCACCTCAATTGGCTGCAAATCCTGACAAATTGATTTACAAGGTTCAAAATGATTGGACTACGGCTGTAACCGATATGAAAGACGAAGGTATGGACGTATCGAGAGGTGTTCGTTCTGGTGATTTTGTGGACTTGAAGGACAACAAACGTTTTACGCAACTTTACAACCTTCACAACCCTACTGCTTTGTCTTATGACTACATTGGCTTCAATATGAAAAACCCAAAATAAAAAAAAAAAAAGGTAAGACGTGCGATTGCTCATTTGGTGGACAAAGACCAAATCATCAAAGTATTATTGAAGGGCTTGGGCGTACCTATTGTAGGCCCTATTCACCCTACCAAACCTTACTACAACAAGAGTTTGAAAAACATTGATTACAGCGTTGATAAAGCAAAAGCATTGTTGGCAGAAGCAGGTTGGACAGATACCAATGGCAATGGCGTGGTAGACAAAGAAATTGATGGTGAGTTGGTGGAAATGAAACTGGAATACAAATACAATTCGGGTAATGACCGCCGAAAAAACACAGGTATTCTATTGAAAGAAAATGCAAAAAGAGCGGGCATCGAAATCGATGTAGTAACCCGTGAATGGACAGTTTTCTTGGAAGACACCAAAAAACGTGACTTTGAACTGTTTTGTGCAGGTTGGGTACAGTCTCCAATTCCTGATGATTTGACCCAAATTTGGCATACAGAATCTGACAATCCTGATGGTGATAACCGTGTAGGTTTTGGAAATGCAGAATCAGATAAAGTAATTGATGATATTCGAGTGACTTTAGACCCTGCAAAACAGGAAGGTTTGTACCATCGCATTCAGGAAATCATCTATGATGAGCAGCCTTATGTATTCTTGGTTTCACCAAAAGAGCGCATTATCATCCACAGCCGTTTTGACAATGCTGAGCCTTCGGTAAACCGTCCTGGTTATAACCAAAATGCGTTTATCCTCAAATCTTCCATGCAAGAGTAAGGGCTTAAGAAAATTCAAATTAAAAATGCAAATGCAAACTTAGATTCAACTCATAAATACAATTTGTAGGAGTGACTAATTTAATATTTTAGTTTGCCTTAGATGCTCTTGATACTTAGTGGACAATATGAAGTACCTAAAGTATCAAGAGCATCAATTTGAGTAATAATTGAGTATCAACAGAAACAATCAAGCATCTATCAAGTATCAATAAAAAATCATGTTTCAATATATTGTCAAAAGATTATTGATTTTCATCCCTACCTTATTCGTCATTTCTTTGATGGCGTTTGGTTTGAGTAAACTGGCTCCTGGCGACCCCGTAGAACTCATCAACAGAGGTGGACTGAGCGCAGGAGATGGCGGGCAGTTGGCGGATATGTTGGCAACCGAACAAACTTATTTGCAGACGGCAGAACGTTTGGGCTTGCATGCACCTGTATTTTACCTTTCTCTCTCTCCTATTTCCCAATCGGATACGCTCTACAAAGTGGTCAAACAAGGTCATCAGCAGATGTTGAAAAACCTGACAGGACAGTATGGCAATTGGCAACAAGTGTCGGACTACTACAAGAGCCTACGAACGATGGAAAAGGAGATTTACAAGGTAGCTCCCGATAGTGCCAATTATACTCCTCGGCGAAAGGCAAGGCGTGCCGTTGTCGATTTGTTTATGGAACACAAAGACAATAAAATCAATCGTTTGTTGGGGGAAATCAATACGGCTTCAAAGGCGGACAGTTCTATGTTTGTGCTGCAAAAACCCATTGAAGGCCTCCTGAATTCTTATGCCTCCCTCAAAAGTGAAGCGACTCCTTCAAAAAACTACATTCCATCCTTGAAGTTTTATGGCATGGACAATCAGTACCACAACTGGATTACGGGTTTCTTTGTCGGAGATTTTGGTTATTCCTATTTGGATAACCGTCCGATTTCGAGCAAAATGTGGGATGCCCTTCGATGGACTTTGATTATCAATTTCATTTCTATTTTGCTGGCTTATTTGCTCTCGATTCCCATTGGGGTCAATACTGCCATGCGAAAAGATACTCCTTATGATAGGATAGTGACGACGGTTCTATTTATCCTCTATTCGCTTCCTGTTTTCTGGACAGGGACGCTTTTGATTGTGTTTTTTACGACTTCCGAATATGGCAACGTCTTCAATTTGTTCCCCACAGGCGGTATCACCGACCTTCCTCCTTCTGCCCCCTTTATGGATAGAATGTTGGACTTGGGGCATCACTTGATTTTGCCAGTGGTTTGTATCACTTATGGTTCTTTGGCTTTTATTTCTCGCCAAATGCGGGGTGGAATGTTGCAGGTCATTGGACAGGACTACATTCGTACTGCAAAGGCAAAGGGATTAGAAGAAAAACAAATCATTTGGAAACACGCTTTTAGAAATTCTCTTTTCCCAATTATCACCCTTTTCGCTTCTGTTTTTCCATTGGCGATTGCAGGTTCAGTGGTCATTGAAGTGATTTTCAGCATCCCTGGAATGGGTAAGCTCTTGTTTGATTCCATTATTTCAAGGGACTGGCCGGTGGTTTATACGATTTTGATGCTCGCAGCCATATTGACCATGGTCGGCAATTTGATTGCAGATATGTTGTATGCAGTGGCAGACCCACGGGTGACATTCAATGAGCAGGCTTAAAAAAACTCAACTTCAAAGTACAAATTCAAACTCAAAATTTTACTTGAGAAGATTATAGAATGGATTAATAGTGAGATTGTAAGTTCTCATTCCTACAATTTCACCTTCATACCATTTCACAATTCAACAATTGTAAATATGTTTTTTGGTAAAAAGAAGATAGAAGATAAAATTGAAGAACGCATCCTTCAAAACGAAGAACGTGACCAAGAATATTGGGCATTGGTGAAGCGTCAATTCTACAAGAATCGTTTGGCGGTGTGGTCTTTGCGAATATTTTATGTCATATTTTTTGTGGCAGTTTTTGCTGATTTTTTGGCGAACGAAAAACCGATTGTCGCACAATTGGAGGGTGAAGTATATTTTCCAGTGATGAATGGCTATGCGGTGGATTTGGGTTTGAGTGGTTGGGAAGACCAGTTTGTGACCAAACGTTGGGACGAACACGATTATGATTTTGTGCTTTTTCCGCCTATTCCCTACTCTGCCACCACAATTGACGTTTTCAATACGGATTTTGTAGGTCCTTTCGACAAACAGGAGGTAAAATCACTTCGCTGGAAACACTGGCTGGGAACAGATGAGCTGGGTCGAGATACAGCCGCAGGGATGATTTATGGCGCAAGAGTAGCCATTGCAGTAGGTGTGATAGCCATGTCTATTTCCACGATTATTGGTATTTTGATTGGCGCACTGGCGGGTTATTTCGGGGACAATCGTTTGAGGATGTCCCGAATTCGCTTGTTTTTGAACATCATTGCCTTTATTGCAGCTCTGTTTTACGCCTTTATTGCTCGTTCTTACTACTTCTCAAATGCTGACGACGAGGGTGGTTTGCTACAACAGGTGGTGATTAGTTTGCTCATTTTTGCGGGCGTTTTTGGAATAGCCAATTTGCTGAGTTCCTTTTTGAAGCGCATCAAATGGCTGGGCGAAAAAGTGACGATTCCAGTGGATATTTTGGTGATGCGTGCCATTGAAATTCTCAATTCGATTCCAAAATTGCTCTTGATTTTGTCCATTGTAGCCATTACCGAACCTTCGGTGGTGAATGTGATGATTATTATTGGGTTGATTTCGTGGACAGGTATTGCTCGTTTTATTCGAGCAGAACTCTTGCGGGTCAGGAACTTGGAGTATATCGAAGCAGCGCAGGCTTTGGGTTTTAGTGAGACCCGAATTATTTGGAAACATGCCGTTCCGAATGCTTTGACTCCTGTATTGATTGCGATTGCCTTTGGGATTGCGTCCGCTATTTTGACCGAAGCTTTTTTGTCCTTTTTGGGCATTGGCTTGGCTGCTGAGGATGTGACTTGGGGTTCGTTGCTCAATTTGGCGAGGGGTAAATTTGCAGCTTGGTGGTTGGCAATTTTCCCTGGTTTTGCGATTTTTATAACGGTGACGATTTTTAATTTGTTGGGTGAGGGATTGACGGATGCTTTGGATCCGAGGTTGAAGCAGTAGAAAATTTACTAAAAAAATCTGGCTCTCGCATAAAACGATTTTTAATTTTACGCTGCTATGAAAGATGCAATTACATTTATCGAACCTCAATCGGAGATTTTGGCAGGTAAAATCAAATTGTATTACTTCCATTCCTCCTCTGACCAGAACTATAAAAACGAAATCACCTACTATCCCAACTACACAAGTACCCTCAATGTCTACCAACACTCTTCGGTCCAATGGAGCAAATATGAACGGACGCACTCTTATCAAGAGTCAGCAAAACCACTGATTTTATTGGCTGGAAAAATCAATAAATCCAGAAAAATAACACTGCAAGGTTTATTGAATAAAATCACCATTGTATTCAATCCACTGGGACTGAATCATTTTGTTGAAACACCTCTTTCTTCATTGATTGCAGAGCATTTTTCTTTTTTCGATTATTTTGGAAGTGATTTTGAAGAAGTCATTTACGAAGTTTTTGAAACTTCAAACATTGAACAAAAAAGAGATTTACTCGATAATTTCTTTTTAAGTCACCTCCGTCCATTTACAGAACACAGGCTAAAAAATGTAATCATTGATATATTGAAAGCAGATGAACCAATCAAAATCAGTAATTTAGCCCAAATTCACGGTATTCACAGAAGGACTTTATTGCGCCTTTTTCAAAAACACTTGGCTTATTCTATGGAAGAATTTTTATCTGTGGTGAAGTTCAGAAAAGCCATGATTCAGCATCAGAGCCACGAGTATTCTCTTACGAGATTGGCATTGGAAGCCAACTACTATGATCAATCTCATTTTATCAAAAACTGCACACTGAAGTGTGGAGAATCTCCCAAAACATTGTTTTCACAACTCAAAGTATTAGAAAAAGGATTGTTTTGGAAATTGAAATAATGGAGGTGTCTCAATCGTACAATTTTGGAACAGGCAAAGACTGCATATTTGCACCATTAACTGTTTAAATAATTGTCCTTTTATGAAATATCTCATTTTTATTTTCCTACTCACTTCTTTTTGTCACCATAAGATACCGTCCACAATTTCACAACAAATCGAGCACAAATCCCCTTCTTATCCTCCTACAATACTGCCAAGTGACACGTCAAAACTTTGGGTAGCAGCGGGAAATCCTGAGCAGGAAGTCGTATTGATACTTTTGCAGGGAGGACCTAAGGACTATTTGGGTTTTGTAGATAAGGGCAAAACGAGTTGGAGGTATTTGCCCAACTATGAACAATATTACAGAGTTCATTTACACCAAGCCAATACTTACAATCCCAAAATATTTGAGTACAACGATTCGTTCACTTTGAAAATGGCTAAAACAGAGGTCGATAATACCTCTGAAATGTTGTATCAAACCATCAAATACTTCAAAGACAGACAAAAGACAGTCTATGTTTTGGGGCATTCTTATGGGGCTTTCATCATTCCACATTACCTCTCAACCCGTCCTTCTTTAGCAGATAAATATGTGGTAATTTCGGGTAGAATAGACGACGATCCTGTGGGGCTGGAGGCACACCGTCAAGGCTTCAATGGGATTTATGTAGAAGATGGACGTAAATTTGAATCAGACAAAGAGCAAGATTTGACGGATTATACAGAGAGTGAAAAAAAATACTATCAAGTCAAACAATGGCTCAAATGGGCAATAGGTTTACCTAAGTATTCTGAGAAATTATCGGATATAGATTTGTCCAACATGACCTATATTTACTGTCCAAATGATTCTCGTGTAGGGAGGCTTACAGAAGAAGAAATTGATTTCTTGACTTCAAAAAAGGCAAACGTTTTTAGTACAAATCACAAACATGGACATACCATTAGGGCTTTGGTCGACCTCGTTGCAGAAGGAAAAATCGAATTGTAATATACATATCTGCTAATCAAAACTCCCCAAAATTTCTTCAAACCGCTTCCGATAAGAAA
>JBGCDY010000951.1:0-4129 GCA_045105835.1 Chitinophagales bacterium | reverse complement strand
TCATAGAGTCGTCTAAAACGTGGTAAGTAAGTACATTTCCTTCTAAATCAATTTTGGCGAAATAAATGATAGGATGCGTGAAACCAAATACACCTACAGTATAATATCCTTCATTGTGAGGAATAGTAGCTACGGAAAGGTGATTGGGTTCGTCTAAGATAATTTGCTTATTGAAGTGGGTAAAAGACTGAGCATTTATTTGAAACGCCTGCATAAAAAAAATGCTGAGAACCAGTAATAGTCTTTTGTGAAACATAATTTCCTTAAAATTAAAATGAGTACAAATAAGAAAAGACCTATGGGAATCTATATTCTCATAGGTCTCTGTACTTTATTGGCTTGGAGAGAAAATAGCTCGCTTCATTGTAGTAAGGTTGAAATTAGGAAAATAAAATATTTAAAATAAGTATTCTGTTTGTTTACAGATAATTATCTTCTTTCTTCCAAATCTCAACCATTGAAGGCTGAATTCAAAGGACAGGAATCTCTCAAATTGACGTACTTTATCCCCTTTATCGAACGCTGTTGAAGCATTTTGTTGTCAAAACTAACTGACTATCAATTGATTTTAGCAAGGCTGATTTTGAGTAAGTTGACACAGAAAAGTGTTTTTTGCTATTGAATTTCAATCACCTGCCCATCAAATTCCACTTTATCTCCCTTTCTGAGTTTCCGACGTTTACGGGTATCTTCCACTCCATTGACCCATGCTTCCCCATCCATGATTCGCATATTTGCCTCACCACCAGTACCTACAATCCCCAAAAATTTCAAGAGTTTGTTCATTTCGATGTACTCTTGATTGGGTTTTAATTCAAATGTTGTCATATAGTTAATTTGTTTGTTGTTTTGATAAGTTTTGAACAGGAAGATTTAATAAAAAAGAAGCTTGTATTAGTTAAAAACTCAAGTTGAGTATGCTTCCTTTTTTTGTTTCTTGCATTCAAATCCAGTGTGCTTCTTTTCTATTATTCATTCCTGTCGTTCAAAGCTATAAAGAAGAATCCAGCATCACAACTCCTGCGAAAACCTAAAGGTAAAACTTCTTGGAGCTTCAATCAAGGCAGGGCGAATCGCATACTCTTTGTTGAATAGGTTGCGGCAAATAAAAGAGAGCGTTCCCCCTTCAATGATTTCATAGCCTACTCGCACATCTCCCAACCAAATCCCCTTGTTGTTCTCGGCTCTATACTCTTCGAGGTCAGGAAGAATGAAGTGAAAAATGCTGTCGACTCCTTCAATTGGGCTGTTGCGTCGAAACGAAACTCCTGCCGAAAGCTTATTGTAATTGGCTTGTACATCTGTTTTGAAGGAATGGCGAAAACGGTATTTCAGCAGCGCATTTGTGCCATCACCATACTCAATATTTGGACCCGCAGGCCAAGAACCAGGAGGAATAGAATCCAAAGGCGTTTTGAGGCGGGGATTGATGTAGGTATAACCTCCCAAAACATTCACATCCACTTTCCCAACTTTGCCTTTACCTGCCCAACTGACATCCAAACCCGTGATTTTGGTATCGCCAATATTGACCGACCGAAAAGCCAAAGCCTGCAGGTCTTCCCAATAATTGAAGGTGAATTCCATCATGTTTTGGTATTCATTCACAAATGCCGCCACATCAATATAGCCTTTCCAATCGCCCAGTTTCAAGCCCTGTTTGATGCCAATTTCGGAACTCCATCCCGTTTCGGATTCAATATCCAAGTTGGGGCTGACCGTAATCAAACCTACATCATCCAAGCTCGTTTGCACAAATTTTTCGGCAATCGTCGGGAAGCGATATCCCTGCCCATAAGACATTCTCAAAAAGGTCGTTTCTCGAAGGCGATAGTTCAAACCCAAACGCCCCACAGGTTTTTGTTCCCTTTCGCCCTGCAAAGTATTGCGCTCAAAACGAGCACCAAAAGAAAGGTTGAGGCGGTCAAAAAGCTCCTTGTCAAACTGTGCATAAGCCGCCAAATTGGAGGACTGAAAGAAGCCTCCATAGAGTTCGGCAGTGGTATTGACCGCAGAACCCACGACACCGAATGTATAACCAAAATCAGCCGTTGGATAGCGTTTTTGAAACTGCCATTCTCCATAATAATTGTGTACCGTTTTGCTTTGGTCGGTTTGGTTTTGGGTATCCACGTAGTAATAACGCCCTTGCAGTTTGGTGCGGATGTTTTTCTCAGGATTGAAGTATTCTACATAAGGGTCGAGGCTGAGATTTTTGCGGTCATTGAGTGGCGTTTCCAAAGTATTCCACGGCAAGTAGGCATCCGCCCCCGAACCATTCCACATAAAAAAGGTCGCACTTTCTGTTTTCTGGGCATTGACATTCAAGCCCGCCATGAGGTTGGGAACGCTTTTGAAGTGGTATCGGGTATTGAAGTTCACCCGAAAACGCTCAATAAACTCTTCCTTTCGCCAGCTTTTTTGTTTGAAATAATAGCCGCCACCTGTAAAATCCAAGCGACCTATTTTTTGACGGTGCGTAAAGGTTGCGCCCAATTCATAAGGTGGTTTATCGTCCCACCAAGCTTTTTCTGTCACTTCACCATTTGCACCAACGATTTCATTGTCAGCAGGTTTTTGGTAGAGTGTATTGAAGATACTGATTTTGGTGTAAGGTTTTGAAGTGGGGTAAGCCGTGCGGATATTGATGATTCCATTCAAAGCTGCCGAGCCATAGAGCGCAGAAGATGCGCCTTTTAGGACTTCTACTTGGTAGATGTTTTCCATCGGAATAAAATCCCAAGCTGGAGAACCACTGTCATTGGTGAGTATCGGCATATCGTCCACCAACAAAAGCACCCGACTGCCTGCGCCATACGAATAGCCACTTCCGCCCCGAATATTGGCTTGGTCGTCGACCACACTCACCCCAGGCACTTTGTCCAAAGCCTCGTCCATTTGGGTAGAATTGCTGTTTTCAATGACCGAAGGGCGAATCACCTCCATAGAAACCGTTTCCTCACTCAGTCGCCGCTCAAATTTACTTCCACTCACCACTATGGTCTGCAATAGTTCATCCTCTTCCATCAAAGTCACATTCAGTTCCTTGCTCTCATTTGCGCTCAAAGTCACTTCCATTTTTTGCGCTTCAAAGCCAATAAAACGAAACTCGATGAGGTGTGTGCCTTCATCCAAGGAAATTTTATAGCTGCCATTGATGTCCGTTTGAGTTCCTGTTTTGCCCACCAAAATATTGACAAAAGGAATTGCTTCACCCGTTGATTTGTTGCTGACTTTGCCACTTAGATTTGCAGTTTGTGCAAATGATTGTGTGCCAATGAGAAAGAATAATAAGAGAATGGAGTAGGTAATTTTTTTCATAGACCAATGTGAAATTTATAGCATGAGTTTTGTGTAGGAAAGGCAATGGTTTCCTTCAATTGAAAGAAAGCATGTGAATTTATCATTTATACTTCAAAAAATATACCTTATTTGGGAATAAACACATTAACCTGAATAATTCATAGGTTTCGTAGAGACGTTGCAGTGCAACGTCTACAAGGTCTTTGAACGCAATATCTTCATCTGTAAGGTAGTTAGAAAACAAAACTATCAAGAATGTTGATTTTCAAATCATAATAGGAGACGTTGCACTGCAACGTCTCTACGGAATTCTCAAAACAAAAATTGCAGCTTAACAAATTTGTCAAGCTGCAATTAATGAAGATTTTGGATTTCCTATAAAAATTGAAGTACTCTATCGAACCACAATTTTGCTTGTAATTTGCTGCCCTTCAATCTCTAACTGTAAAATATAAACACCATCCGACCAATTGTTTACATCCAATTGTAATTCATTCAATCCACTTTGGACAGTTGAATTAGATTGGAAAACCTCTTGACCGTGAATGTTCATCACCTTCAATTGAAGCTGACCACTGTTTGGATTTTGGAAATGAATGCTCACTTGTCTTTCCGCAGGAATAGGATATACATTTTCAAGGGACAAAGCACGCTCACCTCTTTGTAGGCTGATGGTTGACAAGATTTCGGTCAAGCCATTCAAATCCGTTTGACTCAACTGGTAATAAACCAAACCATTCGGAGCAGTTCTGTCTAAATGCGTATAAGCCTGAATGCTTTGACTATCGCCCATGCTGGTGATGGCGGTACTGTCTTCAAAGTTCTT
>JBGCDY010000950.1:0-6712 GCA_045105835.1 Chitinophagales bacterium | reverse complement strand
TACCCCCATATTGGAGAATCAACTGATTGTCACACAAGGGTTTTTGGGCGGTACGGTCGAAAACTTTACCACTACATTGGGGCGAGAAGGTTCAGACTATACGGCTGCAATTTTGTCCAATGCCCTTAATGCCGAATCCATGACGGTTTGGAAGGATGTACCTGCGATTTTGAATGCCGACCCACGGGTAGTGAAAGACACCATTCCTATTTCACGACTGTCTTATTATGAAGCCATCGAGATGACTTATTATGGCGCAAAGGTGATTCATCCCAAAACAATTAAACCACTTCAAAATAAAAACATCCCACTTCATGTGCGTTCGTTTATAGACACATCGGCGGTAGGGACAACTGTGCACGGTGACGAAACCCGTGAGCCATTACCAACCATTATTGTCTTTGACCGAGATCAATTGTTGCTGTCCATTTCCTCCAAAGATTTTTCTTTTATGGCGGAAGACAACCTCGCACACATCTATGAATTGTTTGCCAAATACCGCATCAAAACCAATTTGAGCCAAAATGGTGCGATTAGTTTCAAAGCTTGCATAGATAATAAACCGAACCGTATCAAGGAGTTATTGGTTGACCTATTGATGGATTACAACCTTCAGACAACGGCAAACGTTGAAATCATAACCTTGCGCTATTACACAGCTGATTCGGTGAAAAAATACACACAGGGGCGTGATATTTTGATGACCCAAAAAAGCAGAGATACTATACAGATGGTGGTTAAGGCTTAGTGATTGATTGGTGATTGGTGACTTGTGATTGGTTGATTTTTTTTTTTTTTCTAGTCACAAGTCACAAGTCACAACTCACAAGTCACAAGTCACAAGTCACAAGTCACGAATCACAGGTCACGAATCACGAATCACCAATAAACCAAACACTATTTTTCAAAAACAACAATTCCATACGTCTAAATAAAAGCCCACTCCACATAAGGCGGTTTCAACTAATAAATCCGTCATTTATGAGTGCATCTTTTTTCATTATACTTCGTTAAAAAGCCTCGCCATAGCCTTGCTATGTCTGTGTTTTTTGCCTCGTCTAATAAAAAAATATTTCCTCAAAATTGCCTATTTATTAATTTGAAAATGCCTAAGTCATTTTTTAAACCTCAAACCTCAAACCTCAAGCGAATGAAAAACCTACTAATACTCCTCATTTTTTGTTTAAGCGCATGTATTTCAAACGATTTGGCTGCTCAAAGCAAAAAAAAATACGACAATGTTGAAAAGAGAGACACCCTCCTTTTTGCCATTTTAGGTTCAGAAACTCATTCGGGTTCGGAATGTGGGCATACCCGTGCTTCTACCACCAAACCCAGCTACAATATTCAGATTGTTGATGTTGAAGTCAACAAAGTTCCAGAAGTTGAAACACAGACGATGAGTTATCAAGGCAGGGTTCAAACCCAGATTTTGAAGCCTTATAGAAAGAACCATACTTTCAATTTCAAAAAAACAGGTGGGACAAAAATCAATCCTGGTTGGGGAATTGAAGTGCCTTGCTATGTAGAGGAGGCCACTTTTACCATTGACCTCAAATACAAGAACAAAAAAACGGGAAAGGTCAAACCTTTGAATGTTAATGCTAAAAGCAATAGAAATCAAATGACCATATCCGTAGATTTTGTCAACCAAAAGGTCTATTCACTCGACAATGGCAAAAAACTATTGGGAAGCTTCAACAAACAATTGACTTCTGTCGGTAAAAAACAAGGTGCTGCAGACCAGGGAACTATGAAGATTAAGGTGGAGTAATCTTGAGGTAGCATTCTAAAAAATAAATTATTTTCAACAGTCTTTTCAAAAAGAACTGTTTCATACGTCTAAAAGGGCAACAGTTCAACATACAAACCTCAAAACCCTTACCTAAAATGAAACAGTTCTTTTTTCTTTTCTTCTTCTCCCTAACTACATTTAGCGTCCATTCTTTAGTAGCTCAAGACAAGAATCGGAGCTACGATACCGCCAAAAGAGATACTACAAAATTTGCCATTTTAGCTTCCGAGACACATTCGGCAGACGATTGTGGGACAAGACCTTCGGACGGAGACAAACCCGTTTTCAACATCATTATTGAAGACCTTATTTCAGATGAGCTAAAAGATGTTGCAGCCGCTACTTACCGAGCCAAGGTAATTGTAAACATTGCAGCTCCCTATCAAAAGAAACATGCCTTTACCTTCCTCAAAAAAAGAGGTCAAAAACGCCATCCTAAATGGAGTATTGACGTACCTTGTTATGCGGAGAGAGCAGCTTTGAGTATTGAAGTGCAATACAAGGAAAAAGGGAAATTCAAAACATTAAACATCAATCCCAACAGCAAAAAAAATAAATTGGATTTGAGAGTAGATTTTGTCAACCAAAAAATATATGCTCCCGACCAAAGCAAAACCCTATTGGGAGGATTTGGCAAAACAGTTACTTCATCTGGCAAGAAACTACCGAATGCGAAGAAAGCAACCTTGAAGATAAAAATTAAGAAGCCTGGTTTCTGATTTGATTCCTTTGATGATTTTATAGGCTAATACATAGGCTTCAGGAATTTTTAAGCCTTGCATTGGTCGCAAATTTTTTACTTACCTTCACTCTTTTATCTTACGTTTAGAACCCAAAACGGCTCATTGAAGTCTTGTTTCATCATCCACTTCAATGGCTTCAAAACCGTGAACCATTGATAAAAGAACTCTTACACGCAGCAGAAAAACACTTCTATAAATCCCAATACCAAGCTGCCATTGATGCACTTCAAGAAGCAAGTCAAGCAGCCCAAAAAATAGAAGATTGGGAGTCGTATGTCCAAGCCGAAAATGATTTAGGAGCGATTTACAACCACTTATCTCAGTATTCAAATGCCTTAATCCATCTTCACAAAGCGATAAAAGCAGGAGAGGAGCAGCTATCTGAAAAGCATCTGCAAGTAGCTGAATCCCATAATATAATGGGTTGTGTACTGACCCATGAAAATCAATATGAACAAGGTGAAAAACATTTTGCCAAAGCTATTTCGATTTATCAAAACAAGCCCAATCACCTTCGAGAACTTTCCAATACCTACAACAACAAAGGGTGGTTTTTTGGTGAAATGGGCAAATATGTTCAGTCCCTACATTTTCACCAATTAGCCTTGAAAATCAGACTGGAGTCCGTCAAAAAAAGACCAAACGAAGTCGCCCAAAGCTATAACAATATTGGAGCATGCTATATTTTTACAGGAGATACTAACAAAGCCCTGACCTACTACCAAAAAGCACTCAATATTTGGCGAGAACTCTATGGCAATCAACATGCCCAAACTGCCATTGCTTACAACAACATCGGTTGGAGTTATAGCCAACAAGCAGACTTCAAAACGGCTTTGGAATACTATCAAAAAACGCTGGAAATACGGACAGAAATTTTTGAGGAAAAACACATAGCGATTGCCCAAAGTTTTGAAAATATCGCCTACTGTTTGACCAAACTTCAACAATTTGACGAGGCACTTCAAAGTTACCACAAAGGACTGGATATTAGGAGTTCGATTGTGCCTGAGAACCACCCAACGCTGGTCAAAATATACCGAAATTTGGGGCAGTGTCATTTAGAAAGGAAGGATTTTGAAGCAAGTATTCAATACCTCAACAAAGCCTTGAAAATATATCAAGACTCGAGTCAAGAGACCACCGAAACCATCATTCTACACAATTTATTGGGGGAGTACTACGAACAAACCAAGCAATACCTCAACTCTATCCAAGCTTACCACCATGTATTGCAGAGTGCGATTCCCAACTACCAAACGGATGATTATTACGAAACTCCTTCTTTGGAGAAGTACTACCACAAGGTAAAATTGGGCTATGCACTCAACCACAAAGCAAAGGGGTTTTTAGACCTTTACCTCCAAAACCAAGTGCCAAAAGACCTTTCGGCTTCTTTGGCACACTTCAAAAAAGCCGTCCAAGTACTGAATGAAAACCGTCAAAGTTACACGAACACAGCCTCCAAACTCAATCACGCAAAACTGGTCGTCAGAACCTATGAATGGGCAATTTATGCCCACTACATAAGCTATCAGCAAAGCCAAAATATAGAAGATTTTTCCACTGCTTTTTCTTTTGCAGAATTGAGTAAAAGTTATGTCTTGCTCAGTAAAATCAAGGAGACGGAAGCCCAAATAAGCGCGCACATCCCATCAGAAATCCTGCAAAAAGAACAAAGCCTTCAAACCGAAATGTCCTCTTTGGACAAACGCATTCAGCAGCTAAAACTGAAAACTAAAAATAAAATTTCAAGTCCTGGTCAAGAAGAAATGATGCACTATCTGCAAGGGAAATACTTCGATGTCAGCCTTCAATATGACCAAGTTATTGAAGAAATTGAACGGGATTACCCTCAATATTTCCAACTCAAATATGACCTTCAAACCACTTCTCCCACACAGATACGAGCACAATTATCCTCTCAGAAAATATTAGTCAACTATTTTGTAGGTATCGAAAACCTATTCATTTTTGCTATCTCAAAATCCCAGTTTCACTTCCATTGTTTGCCGAAACCTGATGACCTAACAGACACCATCGAATACATACACGATGCCATTGGAATGGGAGACGAAGATGATTTGCAGGACTTGGGTGCACAGTTATTTGAGACATTATTAACATTCTTTTTGTCTAAAGAATCGGATTGTAACCAATTGGTTATCATTCCAGACGACTGTTTACATAGGCTGCCTTTTGATGTCTTGTGGGGAACTCATAAACCCACCCAGCATCCCGAAGAATCCTACCTCATCCAAAACTTCCAAATTGGCTATCATTATTCCGCCACACTTTGGTCAGAAAGTCAGAAAAACAAAACGAAACCCAGCCAAGTAAACAGCTTTTTGGGAATTGCCCCCATCAATTTTGAAGGCATCAATGACAAAGAAAAACCAACTACTTCAATAGGAGAAGTGACCTTCAAATCTGATTTCAACACCGATGGACAATTGAAGGAACTCCAAGACTCCAAAGACGAAATTCAACAAATTTCACAGCTTTTCACCCAACACCAACTAAGTACCACGACGCTATTCTACCAACAAGCCACCAAAGAAAATTTTCTCCAACAACTCAAAGGCAAAAAATACATTGTTCTTTCCTCACATGGTTTTTACAATGAGGAAAATCCCGTGCTTTCGGGTATTTATTTTGCGAGGGGAGAGGAGACAGGAGTTAAGGGGCAAGGGGCAGAACCTACTACTAATCACGAGTCACCAATCACCAATCCACTAAGTACTGAATCCATGAAGCTCTACATTTCCGATACCTTTCACCTGCAATTGGATGCTGATTTGGTGGTGCTGAGTAGTTGTGAAAGTGGCATAGGAGAGTTGCAGAAAGGGGAGGGGATGTTGGCATTGAACCGAGGATTTTTGTATGCAGGAGCGACCAACATCATTTATTCCCTCTTCAAAGTACCCGATGCTGCCAGTCAACTGACTCCCAATTTTTTTCGTTGTGTTTTACAAGAAAATATGACCTATGCTGCTGCTCTTCAAAAAGCGAAACTAGACTTGATTGCCGCAGGACAAGAGCCTTTGTATTGGGCAGGGTTTGCGCTTGTGGGGAAATGAAAAGCTGAAAATCAATAATTTCTTTTGTGTCCTTTTGATACTTTTGTGGTTCAAAAATCATTTTGTATAGCTATATGAATCCAGACATGAAACCTCCAATAAGTTACCGCAGAGAAATTCCTCTTTTTTACGAAAAAACGGAAGCCGAATACCGCAAAGATCCCTATGAAAGATACGATGAAAGTGTAGTCAAACAGTCTGTACTTCATTTGGCAGATGAGGTTTGGGGGGAATATCCCGTGCAAGCAGTTTTTGACTTTGCTGAGAGTCATTGTTTGAACCTCTCTGGACAAAACATATTAGAACTCGGCTGTGGTGTAGGGCGTTGGATTGGTACTTTGGCACAGCGTTATCCCGAAGCAAATTGTTGGGGAATAGATTACAGCTACCAAATGTTGAGGCGAGCGCGTGAATTTTGGATGGAAGGGAAAGAGATATTGATGGATTTGACAAGACGGGGCTTTGCCGAATGCCTAAACGTGAGAGGTCATCAGCTTCCAAACCTCCAATTGGGACTCGCAAAGGCTGAAAATCTTCCATTTGCCAATGACAGCCAAAATTTGGTTTTGAATAGCTTTTTGTTGGATAGACTGGAGAATCCCATTCAAGGATTGTCGGAGATGCACCGTGTATTGAAGCCCAATGGAAAACTTGTATTGATTTCTCCTCTTAATTTTTACAAAGCAGCTCATTGGGAAGCGTTTTATCCTCCCGTTAAACTTTCCTTCTTATTGGCGAAAATTGGCTTTGACATCTTGGATTGGCAAGAAAATATCATCATTCAAGAGCCTCTGGATTTTCACGGCAATGCAGTGACTTGGAAATGCTTGGGGATTGTGGCGGTCAAGAGAGCTAATTCTTAGCCTGCTTTTTGCATGGTTAAATTGAAAAATGGAGATTTTAAATCATAAACACCAATCATGTCAACAGATTTATATGGAATAAGAATATTGGGCATGTTTCATGAGGTACCGAAAAGTAGTTGACACTTTGAATCAGAAAGTTAGTATTATTTTCTTAGATGGCATAGGAACCTCAGCCTGTTTTTATTCAAAAACAGATTACAATTTAATGATGTTTTTTGGTGATACGGC
>JBGCDY010000949.1:0-9106 GCA_045105835.1 Chitinophagales bacterium | reverse complement strand
ACTAAGATGACAGGCTATTTTTTATTATTCATACATTGAAGTCCACTTTGTACTTTTAGACCACCAAAGCATTGATTCCCTCCTCCACACTATCAACAATCGTGAATATAGAATTCAACTTCGTAATAATCAACAGTTTGTTCAAGTGTTTAGGAATATTGGCAAGAATCAATTCTCCTCCAGAATTACGGGCTTTGGTCAGTAATGTAAGCAATACAGAAAGTCCAGTGCTATTGATATGTCTCAATTCCGCAACATTCACTACAAAGAGGTTGATACCTTCTTCTACATAAATGTCGAGTTCATCAATCAATTCAGGCAACCAATCCTTACTCATTAGGTTTCCTGCAAAAGAGATAATCAAAGCATGTTCGACAACATTAATTTGGTATTTAGTCATGATCCTTGTTTTTTCAGTCCAATAATCTAATTACATCGGCGTTTTTTACTCTTCTTTGACCTTCATATTAGTCGAATGTTTAGCAGTTCGAGCGTAATATAGCTAATTATCTCAAAAATGTGTTATCGAGGGCTTCAATATTGACTACTTCCCGACCAATTGCATATAAGAATCCTACAAAAAGTCAATAATTCCCATAAAGCTATCTGCCTTCAAAGCCGCTCCACCAATCAATCCACCGTCTACATTGGGTTTAGAGAACAAAGCCTCTGCGTTTGTTGGTTTGCAACTTCCTCCATACAAAATAGTCATTCCTTCTGCTGCCTCTGCATTGTATTGGGCTGCAATCAAACCACGAATATGAGCGTGCATGTCTTCTGCCTGCTCAGGACTCGCCGTCACTCCAGTGCCAATCGCCCATACAGGCTCATATGCAATCACAACATTTTTCAGTTGCTCAGCAGAAAGGTGAAAAAGAGCTGTGGAGATTTGTTCTTTCACCAGGTTAAAGTGTGTACTTGCCTCACGAACAGCCAATAACTTAGCACAACAATAGATTACCTTCAAATCATATGCCAAGGCATTGTCCAGCTTATCTTTTATCAAAGCATCTGTTTCTCCAAAGTAAGCTCTTCTTTCAGAATGACCGAGTATAACATAAGGAATATCCAGAGATTGTAGCATAGGTGCAGCAATCTCTCCAGTATAAGCACCTCCATCTTTTTGATGACAATTTTGTGCCCCAACTTCTAATTTTGAATCTTTCGTGGCATTTCTCACCGCATCTAAGAACAAGGAAGGAGGACAGACAACTACTTTTTTATCCTCACCCAATGCGACATTCTCCAAAGCACCTGCAATCTCTTGCGCCAGTGCAACCGCTTCACCAGCAGTTTTATTCATTTTCCAATTACCTGCTACGATTTTTGTTCTCATTATTTTATTTGATATTTTACTTGTTTTAGATTTTGTTTTGGTCTGTAGATTAGTTCATTGTATATTGGACTTTGGATGAAAGATGTCGGAAGCGAGAAGCGAAACCTAAATAATTGATAATTAGGTCTTTAAGACACCTACCTGATTTAGAGGTAAGTAATTGATTATCAAAATACTAAATCCCTCTTTTCCCCTCTCTGTTACCTCGTCCAAAGTCTAATTGTATAGTTCCCTGAATCAAATCACTTGATTACTTTCTCAAAAAAGCAGTCTGTTCAAAAATGGTTTTCAAAACCTCCTCATCCATTTCAGAAAATGTCTTGCTCCTTCGAGCATATACTTTACGAGCAGTATCAACAGCCTTATCCAGTCGATAAGTTGTCAAGCCATCACTTCCTCCCCACGAAAAAGAAGGAATAAATTTGGGAGGAAAACCTCCTCCAAAAATATTTGCTGCTGCTCCAACCACAGTTCCTGTATTGAACATCGTATTGATGCCGCACTTGGAGTGATCTCCCATGGTCAAACCACAAAATTGCTGTCCTGTTGGAACAAAATCTTCTGCCGAATAATTCCAAGATTTCACCTCTCCGTAGTTGTTCTTCAAATTTGAAGTATTGGTATCAGCCCCAAAATTGCACCAGGCACCAATCACTGAGTTACCCAAATATCCATCATGCCCTTTATTTGAATAGCCCCAAATTACCGAATTCCCAACCTCACCACCAACTTTTGAATAAGGTCCAACCGTTGTTGCACCATAAATTTTCGCTCCCATTTTGACCTGACCATGCTCACACAATGCAAAAGGCCCTCTAATCAAACTTCCTTCCATCACAGTGGCATTCTTTCCTATGTAAATAGATCCCTTTGAAGCATTCAAAAATGCACCTTCAATACTTGCACCTTCTTCTACAAAGATAGCTTCAGGGTTAATCAGTGTATTTGTTTTGCTTATGATTTGGCTGGTCCTATTCTTGGTAAGCATTTCAAAATCAGCTTGTATAGCTATGCCATTTTGAAGAAAAATATCCCATGTATGGTTTATTTTTTGGTAGGGAGCATTCGGTAGATGAGTCAAAAAAGAATCAATCAAAGGAATCTGCTCATTTGTGCTTTTGTGTAGGATATGGGGGTGAGAACGATCACTTTTGGCTGCAATAATTATTTTCCCATCTACAATAGCCTCATTAACAGAAAGCGATTGAATCTGCTCCAATAAATGTGTATTGGGTAAGACAGAAGCATTGATGTAAACATTTACATCGTCTTTATCCCAATTCATGGGGAATAAAGGCTGCAGATAAGGGGCAGTTAAGGTCGAAGTAGGTTTTTGAAGAGCCTGTTCCCATTTTTGGCGAATCGTAAGTATACCAATTCGCAAATCTGCAATAGGTCTTGTAAAAGTTAGAGGAAGCAAGTCTCTGCGGCTAGCATCATCAAATAAAATATAATTACTCATGAACAATATCAACAGAATGGGGTTATGGAAATATTTTTTTGTGTTAAAAATTGAGTATCAATGAGCAAGGTTTCAATAAGAATAAACCAAGGTTCTTATAAGCAAAAAAGCCTCGATATATCATCGAGGCTTTTTTGATAGTTCATTCTACCATCATACGAAATATAGCGAATGATAGCCTATTATGTTTATTTCTTGCCGAATTTTGCATATTTCTTCTTGAACTTCTCAATTCTACCAGCAGTATCAATGAATTTCATTTTACCAGTAAAAAATGGATGAGAAGCACTGGAAATTTCCAACTTCACCAATGGGTATTCTTTGCCATCCTCCCAAACAATCGTATCTTTAGTATCAGCTGCTGAGCGTGACAAAAAAGAATGGTCGCAAGAGAAATCTTTGAATACGACAAACCTATAATTTTTTGGATGTATCTCTTTATTCATCTTTCGTTGTTTTTATTTTTTTTCGAGCCGCAAATTTACAAAAAAAAACTTGAATTCAAGCTTTGATGGAATTATTTTAAGGAAAAATACCTTTCTATATCAGAGAGTTTGAAATACTGAACCAAACTTCAATTCAAAACCTCAACAAAATCCAAACTAATCCGTTGTTGAAGAAAGAGTTGTATCCCACACATTCTTCATTCACCTTTTAAGTTGATCTTACATAATTGAAGGCAAGAAATATCATTTTTATTTTTTTACCCCCAAAAATCAGTTGTAATTTATTCATGTAATCATCAAAATTATTTTCATCATGAAAAAATGGAGACGATTCAACGGAGAACCAATCTTGGAACTCAAGAAAACCGTTGAACAAACAATCATCAGAGAAAAAGAAGCTGGTAACAAGCTCAAAGTTTGTATTGGTTCCGATTCACAAGTACATGGCTCGACCATTGAATTTGCGACGGTTATTGTCTTTTTGCGAGAAAAGAGAGGAGGCTTTATGTTCATTCACAATGAAAGTAAAGTCCAAAAGATGTCATTGAAGGAACGGATGCTCGTCGAAGTAGCCATGTCTATCGAAATCGCTTACAGTCTTTGTGACCTATTGGATGCTTACGATGTAGATTTGGAAGTTCATGCCGATATCAACACCAACCCTCAATTTGAATCCAATGTGGCGTTGAAAGAAGCTATGGGCTACATATTGGGTATGGGTTTCGCCTTCAAAGCCAAGCCAGATGCCTTTGCCAGTTCAGTATGCGCTGACAAAATGGTGTAAACAATGCAGTTAGACTTTGGACGAAGGAACAGGGAGGTGAGAAGCGAGAGATTAATTTACTGATAATTAATTATTTACAACCAAATAATGGAAGTAAATAAACGATTAATTACGAGGTATTTAAATCTTGCATCCCATTTCTCACTTCTTTCGTCCGAAATACAGATAAAATACCTTGAATGCCTCAATTGTTGATAAAACGATTGGGGCTTTTTTTAGGCTTTGGGCTAATGGATTTAATTCATACAGCTCAAAGATTGAAGTGAGGAAAGCGAAGAATACAAAATTAGTGATTCAATCATTGAAAAATTGTTGTAAAAGGGAGGTTTTATTGAGTACGCATTTTTTAGTATTTTTGTACTACAATTTGTTACACCAAACCAATCACTTGACAAAACCATCCATCAACATGAAAAGAAATCTATACACCTTCTCTTTGATTTTTGCAGCTCTGTTTTCGCTGCAATCCCTTCAATCCCAAAACGAAACCTACAACAATAAATTCAAACAACTCAAGGATGAATTGGCTACGCCCAATGTCTACCGAACTGCATCAGGTGCGCCAGGGCATGAATATTGGCAACAAAAAGCAGACTACGACATCAAAATAGAGTTGGATGACAAAAACCACCGCATTCAGGGCAGCGAAACCATCACTTACACCAACAATTCTCCCGATGCGCTCAGCTATGTATGGCTTCAACTGGACCAAAACGTCAGGGCAAAAAATGCCGATGCTTACAAGGTCAAAACCAATACTCCAATTGGCAAAAGAGGCATGAGTGGTAAGGGTTTGCTCAAATTGCACAATGATTTTGAAGGAGGCTTCAACATTGAACACATCAAAGACAAAAGCAACCGAGACCTAAATTATACCATCAACCAAACCATGTTGCGGATTGATTTGCCTCAAACATTGAAGCCCAAAGGCAGTTTTAGTTTTGAAGTAAAATGGTGGTACAACATCAACAACCGCATCGAAATGGGAGGGCGTTCGGGGTATGAATACTTTGAAGCAGACGATAATTACGCCTACACAATTGCCCAGTTTTTTCCGAGAATGGCGGTTTACAATGAGGTAGAAGGCTGGCAAAACAAGCAGTTTTTAGAAAGCGGAGAATTTGCCGTTCCATTTGGTGACTACAAAGTAAGCATCACCGTACCTTCCGATTATATCTTGGCGGCAACAGGTGAACTGCAAAACGCAAGCAGTGTTTTGACGAGCGAACAAAGAAGTCGACTCCAAAAAGCACGCACTGCCAAAGAACCTGTCCTCATCATTACACAAGACGAAGCCGAAGCCAACGAAAGCTCTCGTTCTACCCAAAAGAAAACTTGGCAATACAAGGCAATCAATGTACGTGACTTTGCCATTGCAGCCTCTCGCAAGTTTATGTGGGACGCAATGGGTGTGCCTTTGGGCGGCAAAACTGTTATAGCACAGTCGCTTTATCCCAAAGAAGGCAATCCACTTTGGGGGCAATACTCCACCAAAGTAGCTGCACACACCCTTCGTACTTATTCCAGATACACTTTTGACTATCCTTATCCCGTAGCGACTTCGGTTCATGCCAAGGCAATGGGTATGGAATATCCCATGATTTGCTTCAATTTTGGTCGTCCCGATGCGGACGGCACTTACTCTGACTACATCAAACACCGCATGATTGGGGTGATTATCCACGAAATCGGACACAATTATTTTCCGATGATTGTCAATTCTGACGAACGACAATGGGCATGGATGGACGAAGGCATCAATACTTTTTTGCAGTATTTGACCGAACAAGAATGGGAAAGAGGCTTCCCCTCAAGACGTGGACCTGCCTACAAAATCGTGGACTATATGCGTGCGAAAGACAAAGCAATGGTGCCGATTATGAGCAGCCCCAATACCGTTCCTCAGCTTGGAAACAATGCTTATGGCAAACCTGCAATAGCTTTGAACATTCTCACAGAAACCTTTATGGGGCGTGAGTTATTCGATTTTGCCTTCAAAACCTACGCCCAAAGATGGAAGTTCAAACACCCATCACCCGAAGATTTTTTCCGAACGATGGAAGATGCTTCGGCAGTAGATTTGGATTGGTTTTGGAGAGGTTGGTTTTATACCACTGACCATGTCGATATTGCGCTAGAAGAAGTCAATCACTTCCAGGTCAATAGCCTGAATCCTGATACCGAAATGCGATTCGCCAAAGAAGAGGAAAACTACTTGGAAGATAATTTCATTTCCAATATTCGCAACAAAAAATCTCTGACCCAAAGCATTGAAGAAAAAGACCCTGCCACCCAAGATTTCTACTATGAGTACGACCCTTATGCAGTCGATGATATAGACCGAAAAAACTATGCTTTGGCTCTCAAAAGGTTACCAGAAGCAGTGCAAGCCATTATGGAAAAAGAATGGCATTACTACGAACTCACCTTCAGCAATATTGGCGGTTTGGTGATGCCCCTTATCCTTCAATTTGAATATGCAGATAAGAGTACAGAGGTCATCCGAATTCCTGCAGAAATTTGGCAGGTGAACCCAGAGCGTGTCACCAAAATATTTCCAAGCAAAAAAGAGGTCGTTAGCATCAGTCTTGACCCTTTCTTTGAAACTGCCGACACCGAAACCTACAACAATTATTGGCCTGCAAAATCTCCTTCCAGCCGTTTTCGTTTGTTCAAAGAACGTGACAGGTTGAGCAATGGGATGAACCCAATGAAGGAAAATAAAAGATTGGAGATATTGAAGAAAAGGAACTAAGTAACGGTAAAAAAATAACCTGAACGATTTTTTTTCTTTCTTACCCCAACCCCTTTCAAAAGGGGAATTAAGATGTTCATTTATTTTTTTCTTATTACTAAGGTTCTTCAAAGGCTTTAGTGCTAAGAGACTTTTGAAGCTCAGCTTCAAGTATATCAAAGTATTTGAAAATCAGTGCTTTCTTAAAAATAAACTTCAAAAGTCTTAGCCCTTTGACTAAAAATCTCAGTGAATCAGAATTAGGTTTCATTCGTTTCTTAGTGTAAAAATCCGATTTTTATAGCCAACTTTGTATTTACTATAGTTATTCCATTCATACTTCAAGCACCAATTCACTATGGAAACAACCATTATTTACGCCTTCAAAGCACTGCATATCATAGGGTTTGTCACTTGGTTTGCGGGTTTGTTTTACTTGGCTCGAATATTCGTCTATCACGTTGAAGCAAATGACCGAGACGAAACAGAACGAAACATTCTACAGGCACAATACAACATCATGGCTGCAAGGCTCTACCGAATCATCACCAATCCTGCCATGATGATTACTTGGACTTTTGGAATCGCCATGTTGGTCATGAATCCTGCCTACCTCAAAGGAGGTGGCGGATGGATGCACGTCAAACTAACTTTGGTGGTATTGCTTACAGTCTATCACTTGTACTGCAAAGGCTTGATTAAAAAATTGGAAGAAGGCAAACCCACACTCGACCCTTTTCAGCTTCGTCTCTTCAATGAGATACCGAGCTTGTTTTTGGTTGCCATTGTATTGCTTGCCGTATTGACCCAAAGAAACTTGATGCCTGTGCCTTATGTCGTTTTGGTGGTGACTATTTTTGGAGCATTGGTCTATATGGGCGCAAAGGCTTACCAAAGAAAACGGTTGGGCAAGAAGTAAAGGACGTTCAATTTCAAAACTCAAATACAAATTCAATACTCCCTAACTGCATCAAAAAAATAAACTAATACCTATGTTACCCGAAAAGAGAAAACATCCAAAAATAAAATCAAAACTCCATCCACGAAGCAAACACCGAGAGCGTTATGACTTCGAAAAATTGGTGGAAAAGTGTCCTGAACTGGAAGAATACGTTTACTACAACAAATTCAAGGACTTGTCCATTGACTTTTTTGACCCTGATTCGGTCAAAACCTTGAACAAATCACTTTTGAAGTTCTATTACGGCATCGAGTATTGGGATATTTTCCCGAACTATTTGTGCCCTCCCGTTCCAGGAAGAGCCGATTATATCCACTACATTGCCGACCTTTTGGGGAGTAGTAACAATGGCACAATTCCAAAAGGGAGAAGGGTTCAATGCTTGGATATTGGAGTCGGAGCCAATTGTATCTATCCAATGGTGGGCTACAAGGAATACGGCTGGTCTTTTATCGGTTGTGATATTGATGCAACGGCTATCAAATCCGCCAAAAACATCATCAAGGCAAATCCTGTTTTGAAGGGAAAAATAGAATGTAGGTGGCAGTCAGACCCAAATGATATTTTCTATGGCGTTTTGGATAGAAGTGAACGTATTGATGTTTCTATCTGCAATCCTCCCTTTCACTCCTCCTCAGAAGAAGTTCGAGCAGGTACTATCCGCAAACTCAGAAGCCTTAGCAAGAAAAGCCACAACGAACCTATCTTGAATTTTGGAGGGCAGCAGAGAGAGTTGTGGTGCGAAGGAGGGGAAAAAAGGTTTATCAAAGACATGATTTTCCAAAGCAGTCATTTCTCCAAATCCTGCCTTTGGTTCACCACTTTGGTCTCCAAAGAATCCAATCTGGAAACATTTCATAAGGCGCTCAAAAAAGTAAAAGCATTGGAGGTCAGGATAATTCCGATGGGTCAAGGCAACAAAAAAAGCCGAATTCTGGCATGGACTTTTTTGAAGGAAGAACAACACGCCAAATGGATGGCAAGGAAATGGGATAAGGATTTTAAGGATTCTGAGTGGAAATACGAACCTAAACCAAAAAAACCTTAGCAGCCTCGCTCCTGCTCTATTCCAATTTCATCAGAATCCCAGATGTGTAGCAATATCCCAAACAGGTTTTTATAAAGAGCTTAGCCTCGACACCATAGAAAAATAATCCTTTAATCGTGACGAAGCTATGCTCCAAAACCTAATTCAACAATTATTTTTCCCCTAACTTAATTTTCATTTTCTAAAATCCTTATCTTTCGGCTATGAAAAGTCAAAGAAACATACGGGTTTTATTCTACTGCTGGAAAAGGGCTTATACAGTCTTAAAAAAAGCTAACAGTGCATTCTCTGCAATGCTCTGCCTCTCACTGTATTTATCCTTCCTCCTTTCCCCC
>JBGCDY010000948.1:0-12824 GCA_045105835.1 Chitinophagales bacterium | reverse complement strand
TTGTCAGGTGTCGCCGAACCCTTTGGGTGTCGAGCGAACCGTCCCCTGGATAGCGAAGGCTTGGCGACACTCATAGAGTTCGCAAACGCCAAAGCGAATGATGTGTTGTTCAGTGTTGGCAACATCTTCCTTCAAAGGAGTAGTTTTTTATTGATTTTTTTGTAATCTTGGAGTAAATAATCGGTTATCAACTATGAAAATTGGCATCATTGGAGCAGGTATTGCAGGACTTGCAACCGCTATTCGCTTGGCTTGCAGAGGTTTCGAAGTGACTGTTTTTGAAGCGAATGACTATGCAGGCGGTAAATTATCGCAAATAGAACAGGATGGTTTTCGCTTTGATGCAGGGCCCTCCTTATTTACTTTGCCTACTTTGGTGGATGAACTCTTGGAGTTGGCGGACAAAAATTCGACGGATTATTTTGCTTATACCCGTTTGTCAACAGTCTGTAAGTATTTTTATGAGGATGGAACGGTGATTGAAGGATTATCGAAGCCCAAGGAATTTTGCATTGAAGTCTATAAAAAAACGGGGGAACATCCCCAAAAGGTGTATGAGCATTTGGAGCGAAGTCGCCAAAAATATGACTTGACCAAAAAGATTTTCCTCGAAAGTTCGCTCCACAAAATGCAAACGTATTTGATGCCCAAAACCTTCAAGGCTATCGCAAAACTGCCCCAACTGGATTTGACCAAAACGATGAACGAGGCGAATGAACGTCAATTTCAAAGCCCGAAAGTGGTGCAACTCTTCAATCGTTTTGCGACTTACAACGGTTCTGATCCTTATCAAGCTCCTGCAACGCTCAATATCATTCCCCACCTCGAACACAATATTGGAGCTTACTTTCCGATTGGTGGCATGTATTCCATTACCCAAACACTCTTGCGGGTAGCCAAAGAATTGGGAGTGGTGTTTCACTTCAATAGTCGAGTGGATGGTATTGAAGTACAGAAGAAAAAAGTGGAGGGATTGAAGGTAGGAGGGAAGCTGTGGAAATTTGACAAGGTGGTGAGCAATATGGATGTTTTTTACACCTACAAAAGATTATTACCGAAGCAAAAAGCCCCCGAAAAAACTTTGGAGCAACCCAAATCGAGTTCCGCACTGATTTTTTATTGGGGAATCAAACAGCAGTTTCCACAACTGGATTTGCACAATATTTTCTTTAGTGAAAACTACCAAGCGGAATTTGACCATATTTTCCAACAAAAAACGGTATATGAAGACCCTACAATTTATCTCAATATCAGCTCCAAATACCAGCCAAGCGATGCACCAAAAGGTTGTGAGAATTGGTTTGTGATGGTGAATGTCCCTGCAAATGAAGGACAGGATTGGGAGCAGTTGATTGCAGAGATTCGTCAAAATGTGCTGCAAAAAATGACAAGAATGTTGGAGGTGGATGTTTCTAAATTGATTGCTACGGAAGCTATTTTAGACCCTCGAAGCATTGAAGCCAAAACTGCTTCGCATCAAGGTGCTTTGTATGGCAGCAATTCTAACAACAAGTTTGCGGCTTTTTTGCGGCACCCCAATTTTTCGAGCAATATCAAGGGGCTGTATTTTTGTGGAGGAAGTGTGCATCCTGGGGGTGGGATTCCACTTTGTTTGTTGTCGGCAAAGATTGTGGATGGCTTGATTTGAAAAAAACAATAAAATCATTGAAGTGAATCGCCTAAAAGTGTTACCTATCCTTATTTTTTTGTCTAAAGAAAGAATTTGTGTTTTTCTGAATACACAGCTATTTTGTTAGAACTAATTGAAAAAATTATATCTTTAGTTCTCAATTTTTTGAATATTCAATATCTGCTAAATTCCATCAATGCAACAATTAAAAACTCAATTATCTGCTTTTGATTCTCCCATCGAACAAACGATTGAAAGAACATGGTCTCACCTTGATTGGTCTGAATATTCGGAGGCTCTTGTAGAAGGGGCGAGCTTGTTGTCCAACAAAATGATGGCAATAGGCGATTTTAGTTTGGAGGAATTGACAGCTGCGCTTGAAAAAGATGTGGAGGAACCAGAGGTTTTATTGCCTTTTTATGTTATCCATTTTTTGTGGGCAAACCAAGCAAAGCAGTTTTTGATTTTGTGGCGAGATGTGTTTTTTGAACAACAAAAAGCGCAGGTGTTGTTTGTGGATGGCAAGGTGACGGAGGGTGACATGGTTCAGCTGAAAATGCAATCGAAGGAAACGGTTGTTCGGGCTTTTGAAGGTTTGAAGGCTTATTTTGATAAAGAGATTCAGCGTATTCAGCTATCAAATGGAGGGAGTGAAAAACAGATTTCTCGGTGGAAGCTTCAAGCCAATCCTTGGCATACTTACCGAGAGCAGCTGGAATTATTGCCAAAACAAACCAAAGCCTTATGGGAACAGGGTGCTAAATTGGAGGCAGTAGCAGACCATTTTTTTGACATTAGAAATTTTGTGAATCACGCTGTTTCTTTGTGTGAAAAGGAGATTGGGCGGATAAAGTATACTGCCCACGAAACGACTACATACATCACCGAAAATATAGAGCACAAGGCAGGCAAGGTGGCAATCTATTTGGAAGATGTGGAGAGTAATGTCAAAATACAAAGCCACAATAAAGCCTTTTCAAGTGGATTGGAGGGGAAACTGGAGTCGTTAGTTGGAAAGGTTCAGGTGTATGTTGGAACAAGTGAAGGACTGCTTCAATTCAAGGATATTAACTTTCAGAAGAGTGTTAGGCAATGGTTGGATTCTGAGATTTTGCCTTTACTGTATGAAGTGTGGGAATTGACGGAGGCTGTAAGGAATGGCATTAAAATGTCCTTATTGAACATTAGGAATCGAGCCATATTGCTATCAAACGAGGAGAAAGAGGGGAAAACATTTGATGGTAAAAAAGAAGATATAAGCCAACCTTTGAGCGCTTTCCTGAAAAAAACAATTGCTTGGGAGCAGGATTTGTTTGAACTCGACACCTTGATTAAGGAGCGATTGAAGGAACGATTGAATGTGACTGAGGTATATGGCAAAGAGGACTTTTTGCCTATTGGACTTCAATCAACAATTAACCAACTCAAAATCAACCAGAATGAGTGGCTAATCAAGGCACAAACCTGGTTTGAAGAGCAAGTTGGAACTGTTCGGCAGTTCAAGACTTCAATCGAGAGGGAAAAATCTCTGAGCATATCCGAGAAAATTGTGCGCTATGTCCAAAGCCACATGCCTGATAGCAACAATCATCAGTACTCAAGTATTTTTTTGACAAAAGGATACATTGGTGAATCGTTTTGGGTGGGGAGAAAGGCTGAATTACAGCATGTTAAATCTTTGGTTGAGCAGTGGAAATTGGGTTTCCGAGGTTCTGTGATTTTGAGTGGGCAGCGATTTTCAGGCAAATCACTTTTTGGTGAACTGGTAGTCAATCAATATTTTTCTGATAAGGCGATACGACTATCTCCCAATTCTACCATCAACATAAAAGGTCGAAAATTCCATGCAAAATATGATTTGGGAGAAGCACTGGAGTTTATCAAAAACTATACAATTAATGATTTGCCTTTGGTTTGGATAGATGACCTTGAGTTGTGGGCAAATCCTACGATTTCGCTTAGTCAAAATGTACGTGATTTGCGAAAGTATATTGATACTTGTTCGGGGCGTATTTTCTTTGTGGTTTCTATGAGTAACTGGCTCAAAACTCACTTGGACAAAATTTATGAGATTGGGAAGGTTTTTCAAGCCGAAATCAACCTCGATCGAATGGGAGTGGAAGATATTCGAGAAGCGATTTTGATTCGACATGGTGCGACTCACAAAATATTGGTAGACAAGGATGGCAAAGAAATAACTCCTCAAAGATTCAAGAAAATGACCAACAGCATTTATAAAGATGTGGAGGGGAATGTGGGGGACGCGCTGAATCAATGGTCTTTTTCGACTCAAAAAGTAGATGCTGAACGGGTCATGCACGAATACATGCCTCCTTATTCATTGCCTAATTTTTTGAATCCCGATACCACCATATTGTTGGCTGCCATTATGATTGAAAAACGGACGAATGAATACCGTTTGCGTAAATTATTTGGCGCACCCTTCAATGAGAAGTATTCAAGTATTGTGCAAAGACTTATCAGTGTGGGAATTTTGACCCGTCACTTGGATGGATGGCTCGAAATCAACGAAGCTGCTGCGAATGATATTGGGCGATTGTTGGAGGAAGAAGGGCATTTGAAGTTTCATAAGTAAGTTAGGCTTCCGAAGTCTCGTTTCATTTTTCTTTCCTTAAAAATCACATCCTAATGGATACGAATTTATATACACAATTTAGCTGGGCAAATTTTTTAACCATTGCAGTGGTCTTATTTGCACTTTATTTTTTACTGCAATTTATTTACCAAATATTGGAGCGATTCAATATTTTGGGCAATTTTCAAAAACACCTCAAAAAGTGGATTTACCACTTGCTGTTGGTGTATGAGCCTTTGGTTCTGTTAATTTTGGGAAGCGTTTTTATACTCGTTTACCCGTTGTTTCACGGCTTGCTGATAGGTTTGTTGTTGTTGGTGGGCTTTCCACATGTCAAAAATTATATGAGTGGGCGCATTGTGCAGTTCGATAATGCGATAGACTTGGGCAAACAGATAAATACCCAAGGTTTGAAGGGAATGATATCGAGTGTGGGGCGTTCGGGCTTGAAGTTGAGTACCAACAAAGGATTGTCTTTTGTGAGTTATTCACAACTATTGACAAATGGGTATTTGTTGGAATCTGGAGAGGAAATAGGAGGGTGGTACAATTTGAAGATAAGCCCTGCTGAGCCTAAAGAAAAAGTGGACTATCGGCTACAATTGATGGATTTGTTGGCTACAACTCCTTATTTGGACTGGACACACAAACCTACCTTATTGACTTCAAATAATACACCTCATCAAATAGATGCTCGGGTTCTTATCAAAGAGGAAAATCATTTGTATGATTTGATGACCTTGATGGAAGAGTGGGGGTATACTTGTAGAATAGCTAAAAAATGAGCCTTTTTCTTCAAGAAAAAACTGCAAAAGTGTATAACCCACCTTTTCCACAGAGAACTATTTTTGGTAAGCCAAAACCTTCAAAAGAAAAAATAAATCAATTACAATATGGAAATTTTAACTTCTTACAATCTGATTATAGAGGCATCCGCCATTATCATATTGTCTTTCTTTTTTGGGGAACTCTCCCGAAAGACCAATATTCCTTCGGTTCTGATGCTCATTGTTTTGGGGATTGTACTAAAGTTTGGTTTGGATGCAGTGGGTGGTGAAAGCATCAATTTCTTTCCGATGCTCGAATTGTTGGGAATCGTTGGTTTGATTATGATTGTATTGGAGGCGGCTTTGGAGCTGGAATTGAAGCGAGAAAAGTCCATTCCGATTGCCAAAGCGTTTGGGATTGCTCTGGTGGGCTTGATTCTTTCTACTTGGGTAGCCGCCTTGATTTTACATCATTTTATTGATGGAATGACAATGCAGGCAGCATGGTTGTATGCTACGCCTCTCTCTATTTTGTCGAGTGCGATCATTATACCGAGCGTCGCAGGATTGAATGAGGACAAGCGGGAGTTTCACATTTATGAAAGTACCTTTTCTGATATTTTAGGAATCATGGTCTTTTACTTTCTGACAGGACAAATGGATGCTGCCGAACATTCGAGCGGAATCATTGGTTTTGGTGGGAATGTTATTTTGACCGTTGTGCTTTCCTTGATTGCCAGTTATTTGATAGTCTTGGTGTTTCAAAATATCAAGACCCACACCAAGCTATTTTTGCTCATTGCAGTGCTGTTGTTATTGTATGCGATTGGGAAGAAAATGCACCTATCGAGTTTGATTATCATTCTTGTTTTTGGCTTGTTGATTGCGAATATGCCTTTGTTTTTCCAAGGCAGGTTGAAGCAATGGTTGCATTTGGAGAAAGCGAAACATATTTATGAAGGACTCCATGTCATTACGATGGAAACTGCCTTTGTTGTGCGAACCTTTTTCTTTGTGATTTTTGGGCTGACCATTTCATTGGCTTCTTTGGCAAGTGTAAATGTGGCAATAATAAGTGGTTTGATTATCCTTTCGATTTATGTGATTCGCTTCGTGATTTTGCGTTTGTTTGTGGGCAAAGATATTATTCCTCAGTTGTTTATTGCTCCTCGTGGTTTGATTACCATTTTATTGTTTTATGCGATTCCCCCTGAAGCTCAGGTGCCTGGTTTTGAAGCTGGAATCTTGTTGTTCATCATTATTGCGACAAGTTTGATAATGACCGTAGCGATGATTTATGACAAACATCGTACAAGTCAAGCTGTTCGCAAAGCAGAAGGAACACCTGTGGGATATGAAAGGTGGAAAGCTCCTACTATTGAAGCAGTTGCAAGCAAAAAAGAACATTAATAGAGGAAAATTGGTTGATTTGTCAATAGAAGCTCAAATGCGGTTTTGAATTTGATAACTGAGCTTGTATTTGAGTTTCCTTGAAGCTCTTGATTTTTTGAAAAAAGTATGGGTTAAAATCCTATCTGTTCAATAAATCAAGAGCTTTTTTATTTTGAAGAGTCCTAATTCCTTCAATATTCACCTTAAACGCACATAAGAAACGGAGGGCTGACAGCTCTTATCCGTTCTTATTTCGAGTATATGCCCAAAATTTTGAAGGAGTTTAGAAAGCTTCACATACCTGATTCCTTTTTTGCGTAGAGAGATGCCTAATACAACCAAACTAAGCCAACCATTCTCGTTTGTGTTTGTTGTAAGAATGTCTTTTATTACTGCTTCGGTTTCTAAATATTTCATATTCTGTCAATCAATATTAAAATAACGTTATTGTATTAAAAATTTGCCACACAGAATGGCATTTTCTCTTTTTTTTGAGTAAATTGAACATTATTTTTTACTTTGCAAAGAAAACTTCAAAACTCTAAATTATTATTTAGGCATGAAGCTAGCTGACTTGATTAAAAATGGTTTAAAGATTTCAAAAACAGTATTATTTCGCTTTTTATTGGTGAAAGCGGGGAGCTTTTTGTCTAATCCGTTCAAACTTATAGGAACTATAGAAGACGCTGCCCAAAAATTGGTAGACGCAGAAAACAGTGGGCAACTGAAACAAGAGGTGTTGAAGCCTCTTAAAGATTTGTATCGTTTGGTTGTTGCGTCTGTGAATGGAAAGTACCAGAATTTTTCACGAAAGAACTTGACACTGAGCGTTGCTACGCTTTTGTATTTTGTAATGCCCATAGATTTGATTCCCGATATGCTTCCCATGGTGGGATTTTTGGATGACATTAGTTTGCTCTTTTGGCTACTGAATATCATTCAAGTAGAGATAAATAAGTTTTTGGAATGGGAAGAATTGAATTATATTTTTAATGACTTAGAAGATTTAGATGGTTTATTTGATTGGGAAAGTGAAGCCCCTTCCGACCCAACTCCTCCTAGAGAAAGTCAAGGAACAAAAGGAAAAGATGTATAATTTTTTAATTTTGCATTATTTTTCCATTTAATCGAAGAAAGTAGATGTCTACCATCGTACCAAAGATGAATATTGATGAGCAAAGAACAGTTGAGGTCTTGAACATCATCAAAGCAAGCCACCGACTCAATGGCATTGCAGCCGAAACACCCCTCCAAAAAAACATCAACCTATCAGACAAATATGAAGCAAATATTTTTTTGAAGCGAGAAGACCTTCAAGTCGTTCGTTCTTACAAGATTAGAGGAGCTTACAATTTGATGTCGAATCTCACTTCAGAACAGGCTGAAATGGGCGTTGTCTGCGCAAGTGCAGGGAATCATGCACAAGGCTTTGCCCATTCCTGTCGATTGTTGGGTATCAAAGGCAAGGTATATATGCCAACACCAACTCCCTCCCAAAAAGTCAAAAGGGTAGCACAGTTGGGCAAAGAAATGGTGGAGGTCGTGTTGGTAGGAGATACTTTTGACGATGCTTCTGCGGAAGCTTTGGCGTATGCTAAGGAGCACAATAAAGTTTTTGTGCCTCCCTTCAACCACCCCTTGGTCATTGAAGGAAATGGAACCGTGGGTTGTGAAATTTTGGAACAATTCAATGGAGACATAGATTATTTGTTTTTACCCATCGGTGGAGGAGGTATTTCTGCAGGGGTAGGAACTTATTTAAAATCATTGAGTCCTGGAACAAAAATTATTGGAGCCGAACCTCAAGGGGCTGCTGCAATGTGGGAAGCTTTTAAACAGGATAAGGTATTGACCTTGGAAAGTATTGATACCTTTGTGGATGGTGCGGCTGTAAAGCGAGTAGGAGAATTGAATTTTGGTATTTGCAAGCAGGTGTTGGACCAGATTCAGTTGGTGCCAGAAGGCAAAGTTTGTACATTTCTTTTGGACATGTACAACGATGATGCGATTGTGGTAGAACCTGCAGGAGTCTTGAGTATTGCAGCTTTGGATTTTTTCAAGGAGGAAATCAAGGGTAAAAATGTGGTGTGTTTGGTGAGTGGAGGTAACAATGATATCCAAAGAATGCCTGAAATCAAAGAACGCTCACTTATCTATGAGGGTTTGAAGCATTATTTTATCATCAGCTTCCCCCAAAGAGCAGGTGCTTTGCGTGAGTTTTTGGATCAAGTATTGGGACCGAATGACAGTATTGCCCACTTTGAGTATTCTAAGAAGAACAACCGTGTGAAGGGACCTGCATTGGTTGGTATCGAATTGGAAAATAAGGAGGGGTATGAAATGCTTCTTCAGAGAATGGAGGAGAACAATGTGGATTATACCTTGGTAAATGAAAATCCGAGCTTGTTCAACTATTTGATTTGAGAAAGAAGCAGAAAAAGGAGGTGAGGGAGATAACCACATTTGTTATATTAAATTTAGCGAAAAAAAATATCAGTATGAAACAATTGTTAATCATTGCATTGGGTTTTATTATAGGCTTTACTACTTCTTGCCAATCAGAAGGTCAGGAGGCAGAAGAAGCTGCAGTTGTGGAGGAAAATGCAAAAAAAGATAACTATACAAACGAGAAGGGAGAGAAAGTTGATTTGTCAGGAAATACAAAAGAGCAGTTAGACGGTCTCAGAAAGATTGTACCAAATAAGGCAGAGGTAACAGAGATACAGGAATCTTATCAAAAGTACAAAGCTGCTATTCTGGAAAGTAATGGGCAAAATGCCTTTGAGAGTATTGACCAAACTTCAACTGATCATTACAAAAAACTTTTGGATTGGGCATTGAATGGTTCTAAAAGTAAGATCGAGTCATTAGACCCTGTTGATATGTTTATGGTGCTTTCTGTGCGAAAACGAGTCGACAAAAATGAGTTGAAAAAAATGAGTGGTAAAGATTTGTTTATCTATACCATTGAAAACGAATGGACCAACAAAGGCACTGTATCAAAAACGGAATTGGGAGAAATTCAGAAGAGAGGAGAGAATACTGCAAGAGCTCCAATGAGTGTTAACATGGCGAATACCAATACATTTGTAGAGTTTACCCGCGTGGATAAGGATGCAGAATGGAGAATGAACCTCATTTCTCTTTCTCAAAACGTCAATGGGCAATTGATTCGTATGGCAGGTGACCGTAACAAAACAGAGAGCGAATTGGTTATTGATATGATTAAACAAATTACCAACTCAGAAGTAGGTGAAGATATTTGGGATCCAATCAATTAAGGGACTTAGCAAATAATAATCTACGAATTTTACTTGTTCTTTTTCCTTTTAGGTGCGTTAAAAATTTTGACCATAGCCCTGCTATGCTAAAAATTTTTGCCTTCCTAAAAGAAAAAATATCTTCGCAAAATTTGCGTAGTGTATTTATTTCTACGCCCCTAAACAATAGTTGGTGAAGATTGACAAAGGCTATTACTGTTGATAATCATAAATCAAGTTAAGTGCAAAATAAAGTAAACAAGGCTACAAAACCCTCCTATTTATATGCCATCGTCAGCGTGTCGTTGGTGCTGTTTATGTTGGGGTTGCTGGGCGTTTTCTTGACCTATGCACAAGGATTGTCGAATCACTTCAAAGAAAATATTGAAGTAACGGTCATGTTAACCGACCAAACAAGCGAGCGAGAATTGGCTCTGTTCAATGATTATTTGAAGGATAGAAGCTATATCAAAACCTCTAAATACGTTTCAAAAGCAGATGCAGCTGAGGAATTTATCGAAAATTCGGATGAAGATTTTGTGGAAGTATTGGGTTACAACCCGCTTTTTTCAGCGTACTACCTATACCTCCGTTCTGACTTTGCGAATACAGATAGTTTGGATTTGATCAAAACCGATTTGAATGAACAGCCCATTGTTCGGGAAGTGTTTTACCAAGAATCACTGGTCGATTTGGTCAATACCAATGTACAGAAAGTCACCATAGTCTTTGGTTTTCTGAGCATCATATTTATGATGATAGCCTTTACTTTGATTGACAATACCATCAAACTTAACATGTATTCCAACCGATTCCTTATCAAAAGTATGCAATTGGTGGGTGCAACAAGGATGTTTATTGCCCAGCCATTTTTGGTCAAAAGCTTGTACAATGGCGTTTTGGGCGGTTTGTTGGCATCCTTCTTTTTGCTGTTGACTTTGGTCTTGACACAAGAAAGTATTGGCGAATTGAAGCTGCTCAACAATCCAGCTTATTTTGTTTGCATTTGTGTGGGAATCACCATGATAGGAGTTTTCGTTTCTTGGTGGAGTACCCGCATGGCAGTATTTAAGTACCTCAAAATGAGGTTTGATGATTTGTATTGAAGTGGTGATTGGTGATTGGTGATTGGTGATTGGTGATTGGTGATTGGTGATTGGGAAGGTAACATAAATCCCTAATGAATCACAGTCAGGTTACTACAAAAATTGCTTTTTTTTAAAAAAAAATATTTGTTTTAATATTTTGATATTCAATATATTAAGAACTTTGTTCAGAGGCTAAAATATACTAATTTTGCTGTTGTTTCATCAACCAAACCAAACCAATCACTAATCTACAAGTCACCAATCACCTTAATCAACCAAACCCTCCAACAACCCTCCTGACAACTGAATCAACTCCAATTCAATTATTTTAGCATCGTATTTCGCAAGATTGAAATTAGTGGAAGCATTCAACAAGTTCAACTGAGCCTGTCGAAATTCCACCGAAGAAACCTGTCCCGTTTTGAAGCGTTCTTGTGTATAATCGAGGTTCAATTGATTGGTCGCCACATTCGCTTCTTCGACCTTCAAAATATATAAAGCGTTTTGATAACTTCCCCAAGCATTGGTCAAATTGATTTGTAGTTCTTGCAGTAATTGTTCCTTTTGGATTTGTTGGTTTTTGATGTTGACCAGTGTGTTTTGTGTACGTACTTTTCTCGCTCCACCATCAAAAAGATTCCAGGATAAATTGACTCCTGCCGACCAGCCACGACTGTTTGAAGAAGTGATAAATGCCTCGGCTGCATTGTCTTGAAAACTATAACTATAAGAAGCGTTTGCACCAATAGTAGGTTTCTTTTGGGCTTCAATAATTTGCAAATCGTAGTTGGAAATGTAGATGTTTTTATTTGCCAAAAGCACTTGAATGTTGTTTTCTTGAGCATCTGCAATCAATTGTTCGAGCAACAAACCTTCCTGATAAACCACACCTGTTTCTACTTCAAAATCCGCCATTTCGATATCCGTCATGATAAGCTGCAAATTGCGTTTGGCATTGACCAACTGCTGTTGAATATTGAGGTAGTTGATGCTGTCTCTTTGGATATCGACCTGAGCATTGAGCATATTGAGGCGAGTCCCTTGACCATATTCTTGCTGGTATTGTGTGCGCTGCAAACGACTTTTGGATAGTTCAATAGCGTCAGAAAGCACCTCTAAGTTTTCGGTTAGACGGGCAGTATTGTAATATCCATTCATCAATTGAAGCAAGTTCATTTCAATGGTCTGCCGCAATTGAAGTTCTGACAGATTCAAAACCTCCTTCAATTGTTCTAAACCATAGGTGCGTGTTTGGTCATAGAGCATATAATTTGCCGTAATCGAAGCATTTGCATTCCAAGAGAAAGCACTTTTTACCAAGTTTTCATTCCCATTTCCAAATCTTTGGGTAGAACCTCCCAAATTGGCATTTGAAGCCGCATTGGCATTCACGGTCGGCAAGTACCGATTGTTTTCCTTACTCGTATTGTTCTCCGCAATCTCAATATTGTTTTCTGCTACTTTGATTCCATAATTGTTGGCAAGCGTCTTTTTGACTGCCTCAGTTTGGGTGAGCGTCGTTTGAGATTGAAGGAAAGAAAGGGGGAATAAGAGTAAAAAAATAAGAGGAATATATTGAAGTTGTTTCATTTTTATATTGGTGTGTTAGTTATTTATTTGTGCTTCGTGACTTTTTATCTAACCAGTTACCAGTTACCCGTTACCAGTTAGGAATCCGACTTCTGTTCAATTATTGCAGCTTCAACATCCTCTCTTTTAGGAACTTTTCCCGTAGCCAACCAAGAACCACCCACTTTGATAGAATTACTGATATACAACAAGGTAGGAAGTAAAAACAAGGTCAAGAATGTAGCAAAGAAAATACCGTAGGCAATCGAAATTGCCATTGGAATGATGAATTGAGCTTGTCGGCTCGTCTCAAAAATCAGAGGCCCTAAGCCTGCAACGGTTGTTATTGAAGTCAATAAAATAGCTCGAAAACGAGACTTTCCAGCTTCATATAGCGCATCTGCAAAGGGCAATCCTTCCTTCAAAAAACCATTGAATTTACCAATCAATACCAGTCCATCATTGACCACAATCCCAATCAAAGCAATGATGCCCAGCATAGAAAGCATATTGATAGGAAAG